>NZ_RCOA01000048.1:0-4141 GCF_004307585.1 Pseudomonas sp. Sample_20
ATTTCACCCATGTAGACTTCTTGCTCTTTGATGTCCTTGATCGCTTTGTTCGACGATTCTTTGTCGAAAATGATCAGGCGCACTTTTACCCGCAAAGGTACGGCGAAAGTTACACCGCGCAATACGCATTCTTTGACATCAAATGCCGGTTCGCCCAGGCGATAACCGACGTACTCCAGCGCAGCATTGCCGGAGTAGCTGATGATCGGGAAAACGGATTTGAAGGCCGCATGCAGGCCCACGTCGCGGAACTGATCTTTAGTCGCTCCCGCTTGCAAGAATTCACGATACGAATCCAGCTGGATGGCCAGGAGGTAAGGCACATCCATGACGTCCGGCAACTTGCTAAAGTCCTTGCGGATACGTTTTTTCTCAGTATATGAGTAAGCCATCAGCGTTCCCCAGCTTGGTCACCTGCTTGTTTGGCCCCTCCCGACGGGAGCAGCCAGAAAATCGTGCAAACCCCATGGTTTGCGCCACCGCATCGGGTGGTTACAGCGCCTTTATCAGCACCGACCCAGTCGGCTGCCAATAACGGAAAAAGGCCGGTGGCAAGAGCCACCAGCCATCAGCCTGTCGCTTGACGCTCGGGCTGGAGGAGCAAAGTCGATGCTTACTTCAGCTCGACTTTAGCGCCTGCTTCTTCCAGCTTCTTCTTGGCGTCTTCAGCCGCTTCTTTCGAAACGCCTTCAGCTACAACCTGAGGAGCGCCGTCTACTTTCTCTTTGGCTTCTTTCAGGCCCAGACCGGTCAGTTCACGAACTGCCTTGATCACGTTAACCTTCTTCTCGCCAGCTTCCAGCAGAACAACGTTGAACTCGGTTTGCTCTTCAACAGCAGCAGCAGCTACAGCTGGGCCAGCCGAAGCGGCAGCAGCGGTAACACCGAAGGTTTCTTCCATCGCTTTGATCAGCTCAACGATTTCCACTACGGATTTCTGGCCGATTGCTTCGATGATTTGTTCGTTAGTCAGAGACATGACTCAATTCCTGAATTGGGGGACGGCCTACGCGACCATCGAAATAAACAAAAAACGCGAGAAGTGACGAGCCTTAGGCTGCGGCAGCTTCTTTCTGGTCGCGAATTGCCGCCAGAGTACGAGCCAATTTGCTGGTTGCGCCTTGAATCACGCTCATCAGCTGGGAAATTGCTTCGTCACGGGTCGGCAGAGTTGCCAGTACGTCGATCTGATTAGCTGCGAGGAACTTGCCCTCGAACGCAGCTGCCTTGATCTCGAACTTGTCCTGACCCTTGGCAAACTCTTTGAAGATACGGGCAGCAGCGCCCGGATGTTCGTTCGAGAATGCAATCAGGGTCGGGCCGGTGAACACGTCGTTGAGGACACTGTATTGAGTGTCAGCAACAGCGCGCTTGAGCAGGGTGTTACGTACAACACGTACGTAAACGCCAGCTTCACGAGCCTCTTTACGGAGTCCGGTCATTGCGCCTACTGTTACGCCACGTGCATCAACCACGACAGCGGACAGAGCGACTTTGGCAGCCTCGTTGACTTCAGCGACGATGGCCTTCTTGTCTTCGAGATTAATTGCCACGGGTTTAACTCCTGCTTGTTACCGTTTCATTCGATCGGAACCGAATGTCGTTTTGGTGTCTGATTCGGTAAGGAACCGGGAGCACCATCTGCGTAGGCTTGAGGTTTAAGGCTTGCGCCGCCTACGGTCTTGGATAGCCCCCGCCAGGCAGGGACCCCAATCTTTCAATTGGCGCGACAATCCGCGCCAACCTTTGTCTTACGCGTCGAGCGAGCTCTGATCGATAACCAGACCTGGGCCCATAGTGGTGCTCAGGGTAACGCGCTTGACGTAAATGCCTTTCGAGGAAGCTGGCTTGATACGCTTCAGATCAGCGATCAGGGCTTCAACGTTTTCCTTCAGCTTGACAGCGTCGAAGCCGATCTTGCCAACGGAAGTGTGGATGATGCCGTTTTTGTCGGTGCGATAACGAACCTGACCAGCTTTGGCGTTCTTGACCGCGTTAGCTACGTCTGGAGTTACGGTGCCGACTTTCGGGTTAGGCATCAGGCCGCGTGGACCGAGGATCTGACCCAACTGACCTACAACGCGCATGGCATCCGGGGATGCGATCACTACGTCATAGTTCAGGTCGCCGCCTTTCATTTCGGCAGCCAGGTCGTCCATACCTACACGGTCAGCGCCGGCAGCCAGAGCGGCCTCAGCAGCTGGACCCTGGGTGAACACAGCAACGCGAACGGTCTTGCCAGTGCCGTGTGGCAGCACAGTAGCGCTACGAACAACCTGGTCAGATTTACGCGGGTCTACACCCAGGTTTACAGCAACGTCGAACGACTCGCTGAACTTGACAGTCGACAGCTCGGCCAGCAGAGCAGCGGCGTCTACAATGTTGTAGGCCTTGCCTGCTTCGATTTTGCCGGCGATAGCCTTTTGACGCTTGGTCAGCTTAGCCATTACACACCCTCCACGTTAAGGCCCATGCTACGAGCAGAACCGGCGATAGTACGCACGGCTGCATCCATATCAGCTGCAGTCAGATCCGCGTTTTTGGTTTTCGCGATTTCTTCCAGCTGAGCACGGGTAACAGTGCCAACCTTAACGGTGTTCGGACGAGCGGAACCGCTGGTCAGACCGGCCGCCTTCTTCAGCAGAACCGAAGCAGGGGTGGATTTGGTTTCGAAAGTGAAGCTACGGTCGCTGTAGACAGTGATGATCACTGGAGTCGGCAGACCTGGCTCAAGACCCTGGGTACGGGCGTTGAAAGCCTTGCAGAATTCCATGATGTTCACGCCGTGCTGACCCAGAGCAGGACCAACCGGTGGACTTGGGTTAGCCTGAGCGGCCTTCACTTGCAGCTTGATGTAAGCGGTAATCTTCTTGGCCATGAGGCACTCCAATTACGGGTTCGAACGCCTCGAAAGGCTCCCCGGTTACTTGCGCGTTTATCCCAGTGACGACAAAACCCCACAGCCTAAGGCTGCGGGGTTGGGATTGCTTGCCCAGTTAGACCTTCTCGACCTGACTGAACTCGAGCTCCACCGGAGTAGAGCGACCGAAAATGAGCACAGCCACTTGGATCCGGCTCTTTTCGTAGTTAACTTCTTCCACAACGCCATTGAAATCAGCGAATGGACCGTCGTTGACACGCACCGTCTCACCTGGCTCGAACAATGTCTTCGGCTTAGGCTTGTCGCTACCATCAGCAACGCGACGCAGAATCGCTTCTGCCTCTTTATCGGTAATTGGTGCAGGCTTGTCGGCAGTACCGCCGATGAACCCCATCACCCGAGGAGTATCCTTGACCAAGTGCCAAGTACCCTCGTTCATATCCATCTGGACGAGCACATAGCCTGGGAAGAACTTCCGTTCGCTTTTGCGCTTCTGGCCGTTACGCATCTCTACCACTTCTTCAGTGGGAACCAGAATCTCGCCGAAGCCATCTTCCATGCCAGCCAGCTTTACGCGCTCGATCAGCGAGCGCATCACATGCTTCTCGTAACCCGAGTAAGCATGCACAACATACCAACGCTTAGCCACGGGACACCCTTAGCCGACAATCAAGGAAACAAGCCAGCCGAGCAGGGAATCAAGACCCCACAACAGCAACGCCATAACCAGAACAACAGCCACGACAATCAGCGTGGTCTGCGTGGTTTCTTGGCGAGTTGGCCACACGACTTTACGAATCTCGGTGCGAGCTTCCTTAACCAGTACAAAGAAAGACTTGCCCTTCGCGGTCTGCAGGCCTACAAAGGCAGCTACAGCAGCAATGGCAAGCAAAGCGAGTACACGGTACAGGATCGGCGAAGCAGCGTAATACTGATTGCCAACAACGCCAACAACTACCAAAGCGACTACTACAAGCCACTTGAGCAGATCGAAGCGAGAGCCTTGAGCTTCAGCTTTAGGAGTCATCTATGAAGATCCTGTGAAAAGAAAGCCAGACACACCGAGTGAATCTGGCAGGTCAGGAGGGAATCGAACCCCCAACCTACGGTTTTGGAGACCGTCGCTCTGCCAATTGAGCTACTGACCTAAAACAAAATCAGGCCGACCATTATGCCGGCCCGAAAAATACATTACAACCGCTTATTCGATGATTTTGGCTACGACGCCAGCGCCGACGGTACGACCGCCTTCACGGATAG
>NZ_RCOA01000122.1:0-103047 GCF_004307585.1 Pseudomonas sp. Sample_20
GCTGAGGCGAGGGTTTCGCAGGCGTTGGCCAGCAGGTCTTCGTTTTTGGTGTCGGCGGTGACGGCGTACATGGCGCGGGGGCTGAACGGCGGTGGGGTTGAGCCGGGTGGGCAGAGGTAGTGGTCGAGGGCGCGGTCGGCGGCTTGGTGAAGTTTTTTTGAGTCGAGGGATTCGTAAGGTGAGATAGGGTCGGATTCGGGTGGGTTGGGTGTTGGTTTGATCATGGTGAAGCTCCTAGAGTCGACGGAGCTGCCAACTTTCGCTGCGATACGAAATGGTTGGTGGCAGCTGTACGCGGGTCGCAGACCGGGACTCTAGAACCGGCAGACCCTAAGGTCTCCCACGTACAGCCGCCATAAAAACAGCGGGTGTTGTGCGTCCAGAGATCGACGGGCTGCGAGACCCGATCGCTGATTCGTCAGCGACCGCACCACAATAGAATCCGCCCCCTAGGCGTACAAGCCGGCGGATTCTGGCGTAGCTGTAGGCAATGGCGCAAGAATTTGTAGCCTGGAAGGCGTGTCTGGAGGTGTCTTTTAAACAGCGGCGTTTAAAAGGCAAAAATTGGCGACAGCACGGTAGAGCCGGAAAGCAGGTGCTGGCTGTGAGGTCGCTTTCGCGAGCAGGCTCGCTCCCAAAATTACATCTCGCCAGATTCCAGATCAGCGGTTTAGAGTGACCAGCCACACGCTGATCACGGACCGATCCCATGTCAGACCCAACCTCCACGATCCATCTCGAACGCTCCAACGAATCCCACCTCGAAGGTATCACTGCGCTTTACAACGACCCCGTCGTTGCACGGCAAGTGCTGCAAATGCCGTTTCAATCCACCGAGGTCTGGCGCCAGCGACTTCAGGCTGATAACGAACGTGCGCTGAAACTGGTGGCCCTGCACCAAGGCGTGGTGATCGGCAATCTGGGCCTGGAAGCTTATTCACGCATGCGCCGCGCCCACGCCGGCAGTTTCGGCATGGCGGTCGCGGTAGCCTGGCAGGGCAAAGGCGTGGGATCGATGTTGTTGGCAGCGGCGCTGGACGTGGCCGACAACTGGATGAATCTGCACCGCGTCGAACTCACGGTTTACGCCGACAACGAGGCGGCCATCGGCCTTTACCGCAAGTTCGGTTTCGAGGCCGAAGGGCTGTTGCGTGACTACGCGGTGCGCGACGGGCAGTGGGTCGATACGTTGAGCATGGCCCGTCTACGCAATAGCCCGAAACCCTGAGTCATTCGCCCAGTGCAAACGCCACCGCCGACTGCGCATGCAGCTCGGTGGTGTCAAGCAGGGGCAGGGCGCTGTGTTCGGGTTTGATCAGCAGGCCGATTTCGGTGCAGCCGAGGATGATTGCCTGGGCGCCACGGGCGGTCAGGGATTCGATGACGCCTTGGTAGATTTCTCGCGATTGTTCGCTGATCACGCCCACGCAGAGTTCGTCGTAGATGATCCGGTGCACCTCTTTGCGCTCGGCATCATCCGGCACCAGTACGGTCAGGCCTTGGGCGATCAGACGCTGCTTGAGGAAGTCCTGCTCCATGGTGAACGCGGTGCCGAGCAACCCGACCGTGCGCGCGTCGATTTCCAATGCAGCTTGGGCGGCGGGTTCGGCGATGTGCAGGAACGGAATGCTGATCGCGGCCTGAATCTGCTCGGCGACCTTGTGCATGGTGTTGGTACACAGCACCACGCAATCGGCGCCGCCAGCTTCAAGCCTGCGTGCGGCATCCACCAGAATCGCCGCTGCATCGTCCCAGCGCCCGGCGTGCTGGGCCTGTTCGACCGGGCCGAAGTCGACGCTGAACATCAGCAACTGCGCCGAACGCAAAGGGCCGAGGCGCTCGCGGACCTGTTGGTTGATCAGGCGATAGTATTCGGCGCTGGACTCCCAGCTCATGCCGCCGATAAGGCCGATGGTGCGCATTGGATTTCCTCAAGCAAATGTCAGTGTCGAGCATTCAGGTCTGCCCGAAGTTACCTTCTGTTCGAGACTCGACGCCAGTACCGACTGACTGTACCGCCGATCTTTCGCGCAACTGTGCATCTGCAAGAACTAAACGTACGCCGCGCCGGGGATCTGCCACTATCACCCTTCGCAGGTCCTTTCCGAGGAACACCGCAATGAACGACGTACAGCAACTGGGCGAGATGCTTCGCCACTATGCCGAAAGCGAAGCGCACAAGAAGCAACTGTTCACTACGCAATCAGCTGAATGGGCAAGACGGATTGGCGCGCTGTTCGACCAGATCGAGCAATGGCTTGAACCGGTCAAGGCGCCGAATCTGCTGGAGGTGAGTCGCGAGGCGTATGTCGCGTTCGGGCCGAGCGTGCCGGTGGAGACCTCGACGTTCAAGACTGAGAAGTTGAGCATTGTGATTGCCGGCAAACCGGTGGAGTTTGTGCCGGATGTGATGGGCAGCGGCGGGCAGATTTCCCTGGCAGTGATGGGGCTGACGGCAGCGCGGTACGGGAGTATTTCCCTGGTTGGCCTGGCGGATGGTGCGTGGCAGTGGCGCAAGACCAATGGCTTGAAGGATCCGGATACGTTTGCGTTTGATGCGGATTTTCTGGCGCAGCAACTGCAGAGCCTGATTCCTCGCGATCGCACCTAGATTGGGACGCAGAGCGTCCCGGGCTGCATTCCCACGCAGAGCGTGGGAACGATCAAACACCGCTATCGCGAGCAGGCTCGCTCCTTGGGGGGGTGAGGCGAGTACCGGGGAAACCCTTAGGTCCGGTGCCAATCCGGCATTTTCCCTTGGGTCACTGATGGCCTTTTGGTAGAGTCGCCGTCGCCAGCGGGTTTTCGGCTGGACGATGGAACCGAAGAAGGGAGTCTTATCAGTGAGTCCGGGCAAAAAAATCCTCGGTCTCACGGCGTCGCTTTTGCTGCTGACGCTGTGGGCCAGTTACTTTTATGTATTCAAGGAAAACCGCGACGGCCAGCTCGGCGGCGTCGGCGAAAGCACCGCATGGTGCGGCACGCCACCGACCACGGAAGCGGCGTTGCTGGGCAAGGATCAACTGACCTTGCGCGTCACCAACAACCTGCGCGGCGAGTTCATGGTCGGCGGTTCGCTGGTGGTTTCCGAACGCACCTTCAACCGCTACGACCTGGGCCGCAACGAACTGCGCCTGCGTCTGGAACCGTTGCAGTGGTCTTTCGGCGTGACGCCGATCTTCCTCGAGCAGGTCAAGGTGCAGCCGCTGAGCCGCAACCTCTCGTCGACCAATAAAAGCGCCTTCGCCGAACTTGAGCCTCGCGCAATCGGCGTGCACGCTCAGACTGCCGCGTTCCCCTTCGATACCTATCGCTACGGCTACAAACCGGTGCTGTATTACCTCAAGGGCAGCGAGCGCATCGACTTGCGCTTCAAGAACATCACCACGCTGATGGAGATGTCCAACACCTTCACGCCGATCCAGAAGTACAACCGCGCCGACTACATCAACGAGAAAAACTCGATGATTCGCGATGAGGACTACAAGCCTTACGGCGCGCATGAGTGCGCGTTCAGCGTCGAGCGCAAAGGCTCGTTCAAGGTGGTGGTGCTGTTGCTTCTGCTGGTGCTGTGCCTGCCGCTGATGCTGGTGTTCTACCGCGATGAACCGGGGATCGACTTTCTCGCGACGCTGGTGGGGATTGCGGTGGTGCGCACATTGCTGATCGGGCCGGTGGAAGATTTCCAGCTGTACAACATCGACTTTTTGTTTGGTGCGGCGATTCTGCTGGTGGGAACGGTATCACTGATCAAGGCGATGCGCGCCAATAGCCGGCGAGAGATGGCGTTGCGCAGTGGCGAGACATCGTCCTGGTAATACCGGTTGGCGAGGCACACGCGCTGTCGGATGTGAACTTTGCAATTGGCCATCGCATTTGCCGGGGTTTTGGCTATACCTGTATCTCCCCTATGCAAAATGTCTTGGCCTTCTCAAAGGAATTACAGCATGAAGCTAGCCGTCGTGATGGGCACGCTGTGCATTGCCACCCTTGGCGTGGTGGGTTGTTCCAGCAAAACCGTCGAGCCTGACCAGTATTCCGGCTTTCTCAAGGATTACAGCCAGTTGAAGGAGGCCAAGTCACCCTCTGGTGCCGAGGTGATGCGCTGGATGGACCCGAAACTCGACATCAATAAATTCACCAGCGTTTACGTAGAGCCAAGCCAGCTCTACCCGAAGCCGCAAGCCACCGAGAAAATCCCCCAGCAGACTCTCAATGGCATCACCAGCTATTACGATCAGGCGCTCAAGCGCGAACTCGGCAAATCGCTGCCGTTGGCCGCAGGTCCCGGGCCGGGCGTAATTGTGGTGCGTCCGGCGATTACCGCAGTCAGCAGCAAGACCGAAGGCCTGCAAGTCTATGAAGTGATCCCGATCGCACTGGTCGCCGCAGCGGTAAGTACGGCCTCTGGCATCCGCGACCAGGAAACCACGCTGGCCACCGAAGCGGTATTCATGGACGGCGCGACCAATCATGTCATCGCGCAGGTAGTGCGCAAAGGTACCGGCAAACCGCTGGAAAACTCTTCCCAGGTGATGAAAGCCGACGACATGAAAGCGGTGATCGATGGCTGGGCAAGCGATCTGCATCAGTCGTATCTGAAACTCAAATCTGAAGCCAAATGATGCAGTAAGGCCGGTTGCCTTTTCGCGAGCAGGCTCGCTGCCACACTGGACTCGTATTCAGTATGGGAGTGAGCCTGCTCGCATTTCGCTGTATCAGTTTCGAATGTGCTGCCTGACACAACGCTTTTGCTAGCGGGCTCACCCCCTACAGGGAAGCTGCGGTGGGTTGTATACAATGTCACCGCTCAGCACCCAACAATTTCAAACAGGGCATAGGTCGTCAGCCGATTTCGTGGTTAACTTCCGCCTCTTGCATGCTTTCCAATCAAAAAACAGAAGGACTCAAGTCATGGCTCAAGTCACCCTCAAAGGCAATCCGGTTCAAGTCAACGGCCAGTTGCCACAAGCCGGTTCCAAGGCGCCAGCCTTTTCCCTGGTAGCCGGCAATCTGTCCGACGTCACCTTGAAAGACTTCGCCGGCAAGCGCAAAGTCCTCAACATCTTCCCAAGCGTCGACACCCCGACCTGCGCCACCTCCGTGCGCAAGTTCAACGCCCAGGCCAACGACATCAGCAACACCGTGGTGCTGTGCATCTCCGCTGACCTGCCGTTCGCCCAGGCGCGCTTCTGCGGCGCCGAAGGTCTGGAAAACGTACAGAACCTGTCGACCCTGCGCGGCAGCGAGTTCATCGAAAACTACGGCGTGGCCATCGCTGACGGCCCGCTGAAAGGCCTGACCGCTCGCGCCGTTGTGGTGCTGGACGAAAACGACACCGTCCTGCACAGCGAACTGGTCAAGGAAATCGCCGAAGAGCCTAACTACGAAGCGGCACTGTCCGTTCTCAAGTAAGGCTTTTACAATTGTTAACGGCCTGGCCCTGTCCAGGCCGTTTTCATTTGTGTATCAGGGTTTTGCCTCACACCTTGAAACGTAAGTGGAAGGTAAATTGCCGGTAAAGCTGCTTTGCTTAAATCCACTCAGTGCTTATCGTTCAGCCTCCCGTAATAGAAGCCCACGCGCCCAATGGTCAATAACTCCATGCAATCGTCCCCCCGCAAATCCCGTCGCTGGCTGATCAGCCTGCTGGTCCTGTTGGTCATCGCTGTCCTGTGCTGGAAATTCTGGCCCGCCGGCTCTGCTGACAAGGCGGGCGGCGACAAAGCGGCCGCTGGGCATACCGGGCGCTCGGGAATGATGCGGCCGGGCTTCGGCGGCGGTACCGGGCCGATTCCGGTGCGTGTGGCGCCGGCGGTGAAGGGCGACTTCCCGCTGTATTACAAGGCGCTGGGCACGGTCACCGCGCTGAACACCATCAATGTTCGCAGCCGCGTGGGCGGCGAACTGATAAAGATTCATTTCGAAGAAGGGCAGATGGTCAAGGCGGGCGACCTGTTGGCCGAGATCGATCCGCGTCCTTACCAGAATGCTTTGCTCCAGGCCGAAGGCACGCTGCTGCAGAATCAGGCGCAACTGAAAAACGCCCAGGTCGACGTCGAGCGTTATCGTGGGCTGTATAAAGAAGACAGCATCGCCAAACAGACCCTCGACACCGCCGAAGCGCTGGTCGGCCAATACTTGGGCACGGTCAAGACCAATCAGGCAGCGGTCAACGATGCCAAGCTCAATCTCGAATTCACCAAGATCCGCGCGCCGATTGCCGGTCGCGTCGGTCTGCGTCAGGTCGACGTCGGCAACCTCGTCGCCGCCAACGACACCACGTTCCTCGCGGTGATCACCCAGACGCAACCGATCAGCGTGGCCTTCACCTTGCCGGAGAACAGCCTCGACACCGTGCTCGCCCGTTACCGCAGCGGCGCCAAGTTGCCTGCCGAAGCGTGGGATCGCGGCGACACCAAGCTGCAGGCCACTGGCGTGCTGCAAAGCCTCGACAACCAGATCGACGTCGCTACCGGCACTTTGAAATTCAAGGCTCGCTACGACAATCGCGACCAGTCCCTGTTTCCCAACCAGTTCGTCAACGTCCATTTGCTGGCAGACACGCTCAAAGGTGTAGTGCTGGCGCCGTCGGCTGCGATCCAGTTCGGCACCAATGGCACCTTTGTCTATGCGCTGGACGGCGACAAGAAAGTCACCATTCGCCAACTGAAAATCGGTGCCAGCGACGGTGACAACACCGTGGTCACCGAAGGTCTCGCCGCGGGTGATCGCGTGGTGCTCGAAGGCACCGATCGCCTGAAGGAGGGCAGCGAAGTCGAAGTTGTCAATGACAGCAGCGAAGTGCCGACCTCGCCGACCGAACACCTGCAAGGCAAATCTGCCGCCAATCCCGATGCGACCATCGCTGACAAGGCCAAGAAGGGCGCATGAACATTTCGCGGCTGTTCATCCTCCGTCCGGTAGCCACCACCCTGAGCATGCTGGCCATTGTCCTGGCCGGCCTGATCGCTTATCGCCTGCTGCCGGTTTCGGCCTTGCCGCAGGTCGATTACCCGACCATCCGCGTCATGACCCTGTACCCCGGCGCCAGTCCGGACGTGATGACCAGCGCCGTCACCGCGCCGCTTGAACGCCAGTTCGGGCAGATGCCGGGCCTGACGCAAATGGCCTCGACCAGCTCCGGCGGCGCTTCGGTGCTGACCCTGCGTTTCAGCCTCGACATCAACATGGACGTCGCCGAACAGCAGGTGCAGGCCGCGATCAACGCCGCGACCAACCTGCTGCCCACCGACCTGCCGGCGCCGCCGGTGTACAACAAGGTCAATCCGGCGGACACCCCGGTGCTGACCCTGGCCATCACTTCGAAAACCATGCTGCTGCCCAAGCTCAATGACTTGGTCGATACGCGCATGGCGCAGAAGATCGCCCAGATCAGCGGCGTCGGCATGGTCAGCATCGCTGGTGGCCAGCGTCAGGCCGTGAGGATCAAGGTCAACCCCGAAGCGCTCGCGGCCAACAGCCTTAACCTGTCGGACGTGCGCACGCTGATCGGCGCCTCCAACGTCAACCAGCCGAAAGGCAACTTCGATGGCCCGACCCGGGTGTCGATGCTCGATGCCAACGACCAACTGACCTCGCCCGAGGACTACGCGAATCTGATCCTGACCTACAAGAACGGCGCGCCGTTGCGGCTCAAGGACGTCGCGGAAATCGTCGATGGCGCCGAGAACGAGCGTCTGGCCGCGTGGGCCAACCAGAATCAGGCGGTGTTGCTGAATATCCAGCGTCAGCCGGGCGCCAACGTTATCGAAGTGGTCGACCGTATCAAGGCCTTGCTGCCAAGTATCACCGACAACCTGCCGGCCGGCCTCGACGTCACGGTGCTGACGGATCGCACCCAGACCATCCGTGCCTCGGTCACCGACGTGCAACACGAATTGCTGATCGCCATCGCACTGGTGGTCATGGTCACGTTCCTGTTTCTGCGTCGCGCCAGTGCGACGATCATTCCGTCCGTAGCCGTGCCGCTGTCGCTGATCGGCACCTTTGGCGTGATGTACCTCGCCGGGTTCTCGGTGAACAACCTGACGCTGATGGCGCTGACCATTGCCACCGGTTTCGTGGTCGACGACGCCATCGTCATGCTCGAGAACATTTCGCGCTTCATCGAAGAGGGTGACAGCCCGATGCAGGCCGCGCTCAAGGGCGCGAAACAGATCGGCTTCACCCTGATTTCCCTGACCCTGTCGCTGATCGCCGTCCTGATTCCGCTGCTGTTCATGGCCGACGTGGTGGGGCGCCTGTTCCGCGAATTCGCCATCACCCTGGCGGTGGCGATCCTGATTTCCCTGGTGGTGTCGCTGACCCTGACGCCGATGATGTGCGCGCGCCTGCTCAAGCGTGAACCGCAGGAGCACGAGCAAGGCCGTTTCTACCGCGCCAGCGGTGCGTTCATCGACTGGATGATCAACGAATACGGGCGGATGCTGCGCTGGGTGCTCAAGCATCAGCCGCTGACCTTGCTGGTCGCCATCGGCACGCTGGCGTTGACCGTATTCCTTTACGTCATCGTGCCGAAGGGTTTCTTTCCGGTGCAGGACACCGGCGTGATTCAGGGCATTTCCGAAGCGCCGCAGTCGATCTCCTTCGCGGCGATGGGCGAGCGGCAGCAGCAACTGGCGAAGATCATTCTCGAAGATCCGGCGGTGCAGAGCCTGTCGTCCTACATTGGCGTCGACGGCGACAACGCCACGCTCAACAGCGGCCGCTTGCTGATCAACCTCAAGCCCCACGGCGAGCGCGATCTGACGGCCAGCGAAGTGATCGCGCGCCTGCAACCGCAACTGGACAAACTGGTCGGCATTCGACTGTTCATGCAGCCGGTGCAGGACCTGACCATCGAGGATCGGGTCAGTCGCACGCAGTATCAGTTCAGCATGTCTTCGCCGGACTCCGAATTGCTCAGCCAGTGGAGCGGACGTCTGGTCGAAGCCCTGGCGCAGCGTCCGGAGTTGACCGACGTTGCCAGTGATTTGCAGGACAAGGGCTTGCAGGTCTATCTGGTGATCGACCGCGACGCCGCATCGCGCCTTGGCGTGTCGGTGGCGAATATCACCGATGCGCTATATGACGCGTTCGGCCAGCGGCAGATTTCGACCATTTATACTCAGGCCAGCCAGTATCGCGTGGTGCTGCAAGCCCAGGCCGGGGAGAAGATCGGCCCGCAGGCGCTGGATCAGATTCACGTCAAGACCACCGACGGCGCGCAGGTACGCCTGTCGAGTCTGGCGCATGTCGAAGAACGTCAGGCGCAATTGGCGATCACCCACATCGGCCAGTTTCCGGCAGTGATGATGTCGTTCAACCTCGCGCCGGGCGTGGCGTTGGGGCATGCCGTGGACATCATCGAGCAAGTGCAGCAGGACATCGGCATGCCGGTCGGCGTGCAGACCCAGTTCCAGGGCGCGGCGCAAGCGTTCCAGGCTTCGCTGTCGAGTACCTTGCTGCTGATTCTGGCGGCGGTGGTGACCATGTATATCGTGCTGGGCGTGCTCTACGAGAGCTACATCCATCCGATCACCATTCTCTCGACCTTGCCATCGGCAGCGGTCGGCGCCTTGCTGGCGTTGCTGCTCAGTGGCAACGATTTGGGCATGATCGCGATCATCGGCATCATCCTGCTGATCGGTATCGTCAAGAAGAACGCGATCATGATGATCGACTTCGCCCTCGACGCTGAACGCACCCAGGGCATGGCCCCGGCGGAGGCGATCTATCAAGCGGCGTTGCTGCGCTTCCGGCCGATTCTGATGACCACACTGGCAGCGTTGTTCGGCGCGGTACCGCTGATGCTGGCCACTGGGTCTGGTGCTGAATTGCGTCAGCCGTTGGGTCTGGTGATGGTCGGCGGTTTGCTGGTGAGCCAGGTGTTGACGCTGTTCACCACGCCGGTGATTTACCTGTACTTCGACCGCCTCGGAAGGCGCTTTGGCAAAGCCAAAGCCGAAGGTGAAGAGGTCGCGGTATGACCCCGCAATCAGCACATATCCCTTGTGGGAGCGAGCTTGCTCGCGAAAGCGGTGGGTCAGTCACTTTCAATGTTGAATGTAATACCGCATTCGCGAGCAAGCTCGCTCCCACAGGGTTCGGCGGTAGGGGCTGGAGCGCATGAATCTTTCAGGTCCCTTCATCAAACGCCCCGTGGCAACCATGCTGCTCTCGCTGGCAATCATGTTGCTCGGTGGGGTCAGTTTCGGTCTGCTACCAGTATCGCCATTGCCGCAGATGGACTTCCCGGTGATCGTGGTTCAGGCCAGTCTGCCGGGCGCCAGTCCCGAGGTGATGGCTTCGACGGTGGCGACGCCGCTGGAGCGTTCGTTCGGTGCGATTGCCGGCGTCAATACCATGAGCAGCCGCTCCAGTCAGGGTTCGACGCGGGTGATTCTGCAATTTGACCTCGACCGCGACATCAACGGCGCGGCGCGGGAAGTGCAGGCGGCGATCAACGCCTCGCGCAATCTGCTGCCGAGTGGGATGCGCAGCATGCCGACCTATAAAAAGGTCAACCCGTCGCAGGCGCCGATCATGGTGCTGTCGCTGACTTCGGATGTGCTGGAAAAAGGCCAGCTCTACGACTTGGCCTCGACCATCCTCTCGCAAAGCCTGTCGCAGGTGCAGGGCGTCGGTGAAGTGCAGATCGGTGGCAGTTCGCTGCCGGCGGTGCGCATCGAGCTCGAACCGCAGGCGCTGAACCAGTACGGCGTGGCCCTCGACGATGTGCGCAAGACCATTGCCGACGCCAACGTACGCCGGCCCAAGGGTTCGGTCGAGGACGGCGAGCGCTTGTGGCAGATCCAGGCCAACGACCAGTTGGAGAAAGCCAAGGATTATGAGTCGCTGATCATTCACTACGCCGACGGCGCCGCGTTGCGTCTCAAGGACGTGGCGAAAGTCAGCGATGGCGTCGAAGACCGTTACAACAGCGGTTTCTTCAATGACGACGCGGCGGTATTGCTGGTGATCAACCGTCAGGCCGGCGCCAACATCATCGAGACGGTCAACGAGATCAAGGCGCAGTTGCCCGCGCTGCAAGCGGTGCTGCCGGCCAGCGTCAAACTAAATCTGGCCATGGATCGCTCGCCGGTAATCAAGGCCACGCTGCACGAAGCCGAGATGACCTTGCTGATCGCCGTCGCCCTGGTGGTGCTGGTGGTTTACCTGTTTCTGGGTAACTTCCGCGCCTCGCTGATCCCGACCCTGGCGGTGCCGGTGTCGCTGGTCGGTACCTTTGCGGTGATGTACCTCTACGGGTTCTCGCTGAACAACCTGTCGCTGATGGCGCTGATTCTCGCCACCGGACTGGTGGTGGATGACGCCATCGTGGTGTTGGAGAACATTTCCCGGCATATCGACGAAGGCGTCAAGCCGATGCAGGCCGCGTACCTCGGGGCCAAGGAAGTCGGCTTTACCCTGCTGTCGATGAACGTCTCGCTGGTGGCGGTGTTCCTGTCGATCCTGTTCATGGGCGGGCTGGTCGAGAGCTTGTTTCGCGAATTTTCCATTACCCTGGCGGCGGCAATCGTGGTGTCGCTGGTGGTGTCCCTGACGCTGACACCGATGCTCTGCGCGCGCTGGCTCAAGCCGCACACCCCAGGCCAGGAAAACCGCTTGCAACGCTGGAGCCACAAGACCAACGACTGGATGGTCGGCAAATACGCCACCAGCCTCGACTGGGTATTGCGTCATCGGCGTCTGACCTTGTTCAGTCTGCTGCTCACCGTTGGTGTCAACATCGCGCTTTATGTGGTGGTGCCGAAAACCTTCCTGCCGCAGCAGGACACCGGCCAGTTGATTGGTTTCGTGCGTGGCGACGACGGTCTGTCGTTCAACGTCATGCAGCCGAAAATGGAAACCTTCCGCCGCGCCGTGCTCAAGGATGAAGCGGTGGAAAGCGTGGCCGGGTTCATCGGCGGCAACAACGGCACCAACAACGCGTTCATGATCGTGCGCCTGAAACCGATCAAGGAGCGCCAGCTGTCGGCACAGAAAGTCATCGAACGTCTGCGCAAGGAAATGCCCAAGGTGCCCGGGGCGCAGTTGATGCTCATGGCCGACCAGGATCTGCAGTTTGGTGGCGGCCGCGAGCAGACCAGTTCGCAGTACACCTACATCCTGCAAAGCGGCGACCTCGCTGAATTGCGCAAGTGGTTCCCGAAAGTGGTCACCGCGTTGCGTGCCTTGCCCGAGCTGACCGCCATCGATGCCCGCGAAGGTGCCGGGGCACAGCAGGTGACACTGATCGTCGACCGGGATCAGGCCAAGCGCCTGGGCGTCGACATGAACATGGTCACCGCGGTGCTCAATAACGCCTACAGCCAGCGGCAGATTTCGACGATCTACGACAGCCTCAACCAGTATCAGGTGGTGATGGAGGTCAATCCGAAATACGCCCAGGATCCGGTGACACTCAAGCAGGTCGAGGTGATTACCGCTGACGGTGCGCGCGTGCCGCTGTCGACGTTCGCCCATTACGAAAACAGCCTGGAAAACGACCGCGTCAGTCATGAAGGCCAGTTCGCGTCCGAAAGCATTTCATTTGATATGGCCGAAGGCGTGACCGTAGAGCAGGGCAGTGCCGCCATTGAACGGGCGATCGCCAAGGTCGGTTTGCCGGAGGATGTGATTGCGAAAATGGCCGGCACCGCTGATGCTTTCGCGGCCACACAGAAGAGCCAGCCGTTCATGATCCTCGGTGCATTGCTGGCGGTGTATCTGGTGCTCGGTGTGCTGTATGAAAGCTACATCCACCCGCTGACCATTCTCTCGACCTTGCCCTCGGCCGGGGTTGGCGCGTTGCTGTCGATTTATGCACTGGGAGGCGAGTTCAGCCTGATTTCCCTGCTGGGGATATTCCTGCTGATCGGCGTGGTGAAGAAAAACGCCATCCTGATGATCGATCTGGCGCTGCAATTGGAGCGGCATGAGGGCCTGTCGCCGCTGGAGTCGATCCGCAGCGCCTGCCTGCAACGCTTGCGGCCGATCCTGATGACCACGCTGGCGGCGATCCTCGGCGCCTTGCCCTTGCTGCTCGGCCGTGCCGAGGGTGCGGAAATGCGCCAGCCGCTGGGCCTGACCATCATTGGCGGTCTGGTGTTCAGCCAGGTCCTGACCCTCTACACCACCCCGGTGGTTTATCTCTATCTCGACAAGCTGCGCCATCGCTTCAACAAATGGCGTGGCGTGCGCACTGACGCCGCTCTGGAAACTCCGCTATGACTGACCGTTCGCTTCTCCAATTGGCCACCGTTCGCGGCTCGCGCCTGTTGAGCCTGTCACTGTGCGTGGCGCTGCTCAGCGCTTGCGCAGTCGGCCCGGACTACCAGCGCCCGCAAACTGCCGAAATCGCTCAGTTCAAGGAAGCCGAGGGCTGGCGTCAGGCCAATCCCAGCGACTCGCTGGCCCGTGGCGCCTGGTGGGAGTTGTACGGCGACCAACAGCTCAACGCCTTGATCGAAAAACTCAACAGCTCCAACCAGACCGTCGCCCAGTCCGAAGCGCAGTTTCGGCAGGCGCAGGCTTTGGTGCGCAGCGCGCGTGGGGCGTTTTACCCCAGCGTCGACCTGAGTCTGGGCAAGAACCGCTCCAGTCAGGGCACCGGCAGCAGCAGTTCGAGCCTGAGCAGTTCCTCAAGCGGTATTCGTGATACCTACACCGCGCAACTGGGCGTCAGTTGGGAAGCCGATGTCTGGGGCAAGCTGCGCCGTGGGCTGGAGGCGGATGAGGCCAACGCCCAGGCGAGTTTTGCCGATCTGGCAGCGATGCGTCTGAGTCAGCAATCGGAACTGGTGCAGAACTACCTGCAACTGCGCGTGATCGATCAGCAGAAGCGTTTGCTTGAGGCCACCGTTGCCGCTTATGAGCGTTCGCTGAAAATGACCCAGAACCAGTACCGCGCCGGGGTTTCCGGGCGCGATGCGGTGGCGCAGGCGCAAACCCAGTTGAAAAGCACCCAGGCCGATCTCGTCGACCTGATCTGGCAGCGCGCACAGTTCGAAAACGCTATTGCCGTACTGACCGGCGAAGCACCGGCCAACTTCAGCATTGCCGAAAGCCAGAGCATCCCGAATCTGCCGCAAGTACCGCTGAGCTTGCCTTCACAACTGCTGGAACGCCGTCCTGACATCGCTTCGGCAGAGCGCTCGGTGATCGCCGCCAACGCCAATATCGGCGTGGCGAAAGCCGCGTATTACCCGGACCTGACCCTGAGCCTGAGCGGCGGCTACAGCAGCAGTACCTCGAAAAACCTGATCAGCCTGCCGAACCGTTTCTGGTCGGTCGGCCCGCAGCTTTCTCTGCCGCTGTTCGACGGCGGCATTCGTTCGGCCGAGGTCGACCGCAGCGAGGCGGCCTATGACGAAACCGTCGCCCGCTACCGGCAGACCGTGCTCGACGGTTTCCGCGAGGTGGAAAACTACCTGGTCCAGCTCAAGGTGTATGAAGACGAAGCGGCGGTACGCCAGGAAGCGCTGGATGCCGCTCGCGATTCCCTGCGCCTGACGGAAAACCAGTACAAGGCCGGACTGATTGCCTATATCGATGTGGTAGTGGTGCAGGCCACGGCGCTGAGTAACGAACGTAGTGTGCTGAATATTCTGCAGAGTCGATTGATTGCCAGCGTGCAACTGATCGCCGCACTGGGCGGCGGCTGGGACGGCCAACTGGATGTCAGCGACAACACCCGATGATCATTCCCACGCTCTGCGTGGGAATGCCTCACCGGACGCTCCGCGTTCAGCTTTGAAAGGGACGCGGAGCGTCCCCGGCTGCATTCCCACGCAGAGCGTGGGAACGATCGTCATCAGCCAGTTCTGCTTAGGTTAAAGCCCGCCACAGAGTCTTGTAGGACGATCGAACAAGCGTTTCATCGGCTTGATGGCATTTTGGTTACTTTGTCAGTGCGTTATTTCGCGCAATCAGTACAATCGCCGCATTTGCCCGACCGAGAATGGAAGCAGTACGGTTTCGGCTTGTCACGAGAACGTCCATGCTCATCGGCAGCTATTCCTTCACTTTGGTTTTCATCTCGCTGTGCGTGGCCATTCTGGCTTCCTACACGGCGCTCGACCTGACTGGGCGCATCGCCACGGCGAAAGGCCGGGCCGTGCATTTCTGGACGGCGGGCGGGGCGTTGGCGATGGGCGTTGGCGTCTGGTCGATGCATTTCATCGGCATGCTCGCCTTCAAATTGCCGATCGACCTGGGCTATGACTTCGCCCTCACTGCGCTGTCGCTGCTGATCGCGGTGCTGTCCTGCGGTTTCGCCTTGTGGCTGGTCAGCCAGCCGAAGCTGCCCCTGGCGCAACTGGCCTTCGGTGCGTTGATCATGGGGGCGGGCATCAGCGCCATGCATTACACCGGTATGGCCGCGCTGCGCATGACCCCGGGCATCGATTACGACCCGACATTGTTCAGCGCCTCCCTGCTGATTGCCGTCGGCGCCTCGGCAGCGGCGTTGTGGATTGCCTTTCGCCTGCGCCAGCAATCGCCCTATGTGCGGCTGATTCGTGCCGGCGCGGCGGTGATCATGGGTGTGGCGATTGTTGGCATGCATTACACCGGCATGGCGGCGGCGCAGTTTCCTGACGGCAGTTTCTGCGGCGCGACACTCAATGGCTTGAAGGGCAATGGCCTCGACAGTCTGGTCGTGGTCACCACGCTGGCGGTGTTGTCGATTGCCCTGTTGACCTCGATTCTCGATGCCCGCCTCGAAGCGCGCACGGCTGATCTGGCGCACTCGCTGACGGTGGCCAACCGCGAGCTCACCCAACTGGCCTTGCACGATCCGCTGACCAGTCTGCCCAACCGCATGCTGCTCGACGACCGCATCAATCAGGCGATCAAAAAGGTGCAAGAGCAGGGTGGCTGCTTCGCCTTGATGTTCATCGACCTCGACGGCTTCAAACCGGTCAACGACGCATTCGGCCATCACATGGGCGACCAATTGCTGCGCGAGGTCGGCGCGCGTCTGCGTGAAGACTTGCGCAGCCAGGACACGCTGGCGCGGATCGGTGGCGATGAATTCGTTTTGCTGGTGCGCTTGAGCGAGCCCAATGACGCCTTGAGCCTGGCCGCGCGTCAGGTCGGCCTGATCGGTCGCACGTTCCGCGTCGCCGAGCATGATCTGCAGATTTCCGCCAGTGTCGGCATTGCCCTGTATCCGGGCAACGGCGCCAACGCCCAGGAACTGCTGATGAACGCCGACGCCGCGATGTACCACGCCAAGGGTGGCGGCAAGAACGGCTACAGCTTCTTCGATGCGTCGATGAACACCAACGCGCGCAAACAACTGCAACTGTTGCAGGACCTGCGCGCGGCCATCGAGCACAACCAGTTCTGCCTGCATTACCAGCCCAAATTCGACGCCGCCAACGGTCGCCCCGTCGGTGCCGAAGCGCTGCTGCGCTGGAAGCATCCGCTGCATGGCATGTTGATGCCGGACAAGTTCATTGATCTGGCGGAGAAAACCGGGCTGATCATTCCAATGGGTGAATGGGTGCTCAACGAAGCCTGCCGGCAGATGCGCGAATGGTACGTGCTCGGTTACACCGACTGGCGCATTGCCGTGAACCTCTCGGCCTTGCAGTTCTGCCATGCCGGGCTGGTGCAAAGCGTGGCCAAGGCGCTGGCGACCCACCATTTGCCGGCCAACAGCCTGACCCTGGAAATCACTGAAACCACAGCGATGAGCGACGCTGACGCGAGCATGACCGTGCTGCAAGAGCTGTCGGACATGGGCGTCGACCTGTCGATCGACGACTTCGGCACCGGTTATTCCAGCCTGATGTACCTCAAGCGCCTGCCGGCCAATGAGCTGAAGATCGACCGTGGTTTCGTCCGTGATCTGGAGCACGACAGCGATGATGCGGCGATCGTCTCGGCGATTGTTGCGCTGGGGCAGGCCCTGGATCTGCGGATTGTCGCCGAGGGTGTCGAGACCGGCGCGCAACAGGATTTTCTGACCAAACTGGGCTGTGATTCGCTGCAGGGCTATCTGCTTGGCCACCCGATGCCGGCGGAGCGTTTCATGCAGGACATCGTGCGCGGGCAACGGCTGGCGGTGGTCTGAGAGACCCTGTTGGAGCGAGCTTGCTCGCGAAGGCGCCCGAATAGGCGCCACATGCAAAACCCGCCAATCGCAGTTATTCTTCCCCCGACTGTTACGTGTGCACGTGAGGGAAGGCCAGCATGGATAAAGTCATTGTCATCACCGGTGGCGGGCGCGGAATCGGCGCGGCTACGGCATTGCTGGCAGCCGAACAGGGCTACCGGATCTGCATCAACTATCAGTCGGATGAACAGGCCGCACACAGCGTGCTCGAGCAGGTTCGCGCCTTGGGCGCCCAGGCCATCGCGGTTCGCGCCGATGTCAGCATCGAAGACGAAGTGATCGCGATGTTTCATCGCGTCGACACCGAACTGGGCCGCGTCACCGCGCTGGTCAACAACGCCGGCACCGTTGGGCAGAAATCGCGGGTCGATGAGATGTCCGAATTCCGCATCCTCAAAATCATGAAAACCAACGTGCTGGCGCCGATCCTCTGCGCCAAACACGCGATCCTGCGCATGTCGCCCAAACACGGCGGGCAGGGCGGCAGCATCGTCAACGTCTCCTCGGTCGCGGCACGCCTCGGTTCGCCGAACGAGTACGTTGATTACGCCGCATCCAAGGGTGCGCTCGACACCTTCACTATCGGTCTGTCGAAAGAGGTCGCAGGCGAGGGCATTCGCGTCAATGCCGTGCGTCCGGGCTACATCTATACCGACTTCCATGCGCTGAGCGGCGACCCGGATCGAGTCAGCAAGCTTGAGTCGGCGATTCCCATGGCCCGGGGCGGGCGGCCGGATGAAGTGGCGGAGGCGATTGTCTGGTTGCTGTCGGACAAGGCGTCGTATGCGACCGGGACGTTTGTTGATTTGGGGGGCGGGCGGTAGGGCTTTGAGCTTTTTGTCGTTAATACCGGCCTCTTCGCGAGCAAGCTCGCTCCCACAGTGGATTTGTGAATACAGACCCCATGTGGGAGCGAGCCTGCTCGCGAAGGGGCCAGTCCAGACAACATCTATCCCTCAGAACGACCGCACAATCCGCCCCAACGTCTCCATGGCCTTTTCCGATTCCTCGGTCCACGGGCTGCCGTAATTCAAGCGAATGCAATTTCTGAAGCGCTGGGTCGGTGAGAAGATCGGCCCCGGCGCGATGCTGATGCCTTGTGCCAATGCCATTTGAAATAATTTCAGCGAATCCATCTGCTCCGGCAATTCCAGCCACAGAAAGTAGCCGCCCGCCGGCTGGCTGACCCGGGTCTGCGCCGGAAAATACCGAGCAATCGCCGCGAGCATCGCGCTCTGCTGTTCTTCCAGGGCATAACGCAGTTTGCGCAGATGCCGATCGTAGCCGCCGTGTTGCAGATAATCGGCAATTGCCGCTTGCGCCGGCATCGAAGCGCACAGCGAGGTCATCAGCTTCAGTCGCTCGATCTTCTGCGCGAAACGCCCGGCCGCCACCCAGCCGATGCGATAACCGGGGGCGAGACTTTTGGCGAACGAGCCGCAATGCATGACCAATCCTTCAGTATCAAAAGCCTTGGCCGGTTTTGGCGCCTGTTGCCCGTAATAAAGCTCGGCGTAGACGTCGTCCTCGATCAGCGGCACCTGATGCTGACGCAGCAGTTCGACCAGTTCCTGTTTCTTCGCCTCGGGCACGGTCGCGCCCATCGGGTTCTGGAAACTGGTCATGCACCAGCAGGCCTTGATCGGATGGCGTTCCAGAGTCTGCGCGAGCACGCCGAGGTCGATGCCGTCACGCGGGTGCACGGGGATTTCGACAGCCTTGAGCTTCAGGCGCTCCAGCACTTGCAGGCAGGCATAAAACGCCGGGGCCTCGATGGCCACCAGATCGCCGGGCTCGGTCACTGCTTGCAGGCACAGGTTCAGCGCTTCGAGAGCGCCGTTGGTGATCAGTAGCTCTTCCATCGGCAGCATCAGCCCGCCGACCATGTAGCGCAGGGCAATCTGTCGGCGCAGTTGCGGGTTGCCCGGCGACATATCGGTGACGACCATGCGCGGATCCATCTCCCGCGCGGCGCTGGCCAGGGAGCGCGACAGGCGTTGCAGCGGGAACAGCGTCGGGCTGGGGAAGGCCGAGCCGAACGGTACGGTATTGGGATCTTTGATCGAATCGAGTACCGAGAACACCAGTTCGCTGACGTCAACCTCGGTGGATTCGTTGACCTGGCTGCTGATCACCGGCTCGGAAAATGTGCTCGGCGTATGGGCGTTGACGAAGTAACCGGAGCGCGGCCGGGCGCGGATCAGGCCGCGGCGTTCGAGCAGGTAATAGGCCTGGAACACGGTCGACGGGCTGACCCCGTAAGCCTGGCTGGCATAGCGCACCGACGGTACCCGCTGGCCAGGGCCGAGGACGCCGGAGCGGATCAGTTCAGCGATGTCGTCGGCGAATTTTTCGTAGCGTTTCATCGGTGGGCCTTGGTGGACTTGATTTTGTGGGGTGTCAGGGAAGGAGCCCTCACCCTAGCCCTCTCCCAGAGGGAGAGGGGACTGATTGGGGGATGCTGATGAAATATGCCGACCTGACAGTGCTTTGCCGAATCCATAATCGACTCGGTCTTTCAGGTCGATGCATAGCGACAGACACCTCGGTCGGCTCCCTCTCCCTCCGGGAGAGGGCTGGGGTGAGGGCAGCAATGCCAGCTCCTCAACGATTCATCGGCGCCACAAACCGGCTGTTCGCCACGCTGTATACCTGCGGCTCGTCACTGTCTTCAATCCTGAAACTCAATGTCTGCGAACTGCTCGCCGGGCGCTCGGTGGTCATCGCCACCGACACCGGCACATCGACAATCTCCCCGGGCGCCAGGCTCAATGCCGTTTTGCCCTGCAACTCAAACCCGTCGCCATCAACCAGACTCAACCGGTAATCCTGCCGTTGCTGAGTCTTGTTGATCACTTTCAGCGAATAAATATTCTCGATCTGCCCCTGGGCGTTCTCGCGGAACAGCCCGCGATCCTTGGTCACGTCCAGCGACACCATCGGCCGCTCGATGAGTGCGAGTGCCAACGCTCCGATCATCACCAGCAACACCGCCGTGTAGCCAATCAAACGCGGACGCAGCAGGTGGGTCTTGCCGCCCTGCAATTCGCGCTCGGAACTGTAGCGGATCAGGCCACGCGGGTAATGCATTTTGTCCATGATCGAATCGCAGGCGTCGATGCATGCTGCGCAGCCGATGCATTCCATTTGCAAGCCATCGCGGATATCGATGCCGGTCGGGCAGACCTGCACGCACAACTGGCAGTCGATGCAATCACCCAGGCCGGCTTCGACCGGGCGCACGTCACGCTTGCGCGGGCCGCGGTTTTCGCCGCGGGCGGCGTCGTAGGCAATGGTCAGCGTGTCTTTGTCGAACATCACACTCTGGAAGCGCGCATACGGGCACATGTGCATGCACACCGCCTCACGCAACCAACCGGCGTTGATGTACGTGGCGGCGGCGAAAAACAGCACCCAGAACAGGCTGACGCCACCGATCTGCAGGGTCAGCAGTTCTTCGGCCAGCGGCCGGATCGGGGTGAAATAGCCGACGAAGGTCAGGCCGGTGATCACGCTGATTGCCAGCCACAGCGTGTGCTTGGCGGCACGCCGCGCCAGTTTGTTCAGGCTCCACGGCGCCGCTTGCAGTTTGATGCGCTGGTTGCGCTCGCCTTCGGTGATCTTCTCGCACCACATGAAGATCCACGTCCACGAACTCTGCGGGCAGGTGTAACCGCACCAGACGCGACCGGCAAACACGGTGATGGCGAAGAGTCCGAACGCAGCAATGATCAATAGCGCCGAAAGCAGAATGAAATCCTGCGGCCAGAACGTCGCGCCAAAGATGTGGAATTTGCTTTCCGCCAGATCCCACAGCACCGCTTGCCGACCGCCCCAGTTCAGCCACACGGTGCCGAAGAACAGCACAAACAGAAGTCCGGCACCGCTCATACGCAGGTTGCGGAACAGGCCGGTGAAACTGCGAGTGTGGATCTGCTTGTCGGTGGAGCCGGCAGTCGCCTTCAGTGGGCGCGCGGGTACGCTTTTTATCGTTGGCGATGCTTCTACGGTTCGGACGGGGATTTGCTCGCTCATGTTCGTTCGCTCATCAGCCTCCATCAGGCCGATGCACTATGAGCGCCGATCTGTTTGCAGAACAGACTCAGGTTTGGCAATAAAAAGCGGATCAGATGAGGTTTGGCGCAGTGCCTGCGACAACTTGAAGCAACCTGCCAGGCGCGGCGCAAACGCCTATTGCAGGCGTCTGCGGCGGATGTTGATCGAGGTCAATCAAACCACCGAATCACTGTCATCGGCCTTCAGATGTTTGCGCCCGTCCTTGGCCCCAGCGACGGTCAAGGCATCGGCTTCTGCTTCAGTGATGTAAGTACGTTTGCCTTCGATTTCCACGAACGACATGGCTTTGTCGCTATCGGTCATGACTTCCAGGGTGTCGCAGATGCGAATTTCCTCACCATGCTCGACGGTAAAAAAACACACTTTCTGCTCGGGGTTGGATTCATCGATTCGCACGGGCATGGCGGCAGTCCTTGTTCCAGGGAGGTGTGCACATTAGGAAGCGCAGCGCGCCGATCGTTCTGCGCAACCGATTAATGGTCGCTGTTGTCCATCGCTTATCAAGCCAATAACAAGGGAGGCACGATGGAAGACTGGTGGGATGAAGTGTGGGCCACGATGCAAGCCGAGTTCGCCGATATCGGTGATGCCTCGCAAATGA
Organism: Pseudomonas sp. Sample_20; assembly: GCF_004307585.1. NCBI lineage: Bacteria > Pseudomonadati > Pseudomonadota > Gammaproteobacteria > Pseudomonadales > Pseudomonadaceae > Pseudomonas > Pseudomonas sp. Sample_20. Next base: position 21,810 of record NZ_RCOA01000122.1, read on the forward strand.
CCCGGATCACCGTACGCCTGGTGATGGCGGCGATTCTCGGCGGGATACTCGGTTTCGAGCGCGAGCATAAAGGCAAGGCAGCGGGCGTGCGCACGCACATGCTGGTGGCGCTGGGCGCGGCGTTGTTTGTATTGGTGCCACAGACCTCGGGAGCGGAATCCGATGCGATGAGTCGGGTCTTGCAGGGCGTGATTGCCGGGATCGGCTTTCTCGGCGCCGGCACCATACTGAAAAATCAGCAGGGCGACGAGGCGCATGTCAAAGGCCTGACCACAGCGGCGGGCTTATGGATGACGGCGGCGATCGGCGTGGCGGCGGGGCTGGGCAAGGAAGCGACGGCATTGCTCAGTACCATTCTGGCACTGGCGATCTTCAGCGTGATGCCGTACGTGGTGAGAGTGTTCGAAAAGGATGTCGACAAGAACGACCACCTCTGACTTCCCGCCGGCAGATGATCGTTCCCACGCTCTGCCGTCAACGGACGCTCCGCGTTCGGCTCTGGATGGGACGCAGAGCGTCCCGGGCTGCATTCCTTTGCTGCGCGTGGGAACGATCAGGAGGCAGGGGTCAGACGATCACCGGCGGCATCGTGCTCGGTGGCTCTTCTTTCGGCGGTGGCGTGGTGCCGGGTGGCTCTTGCTCGGGCACCGGTGGCGGTTCGGTGTCCGGCAGGGTGGGTTTGTCGATGTTCGGATCGGGCGTTTCCGCCGGGATCGGGATGCTCATCAGGTGACCTCCGTATGGCACATGGCGTGGGACGTGCTTAAGTGAGTTGACCCGGCCACGACAAATTCGATCCGCAGGTTTGTCTTGTTAATTTCATCTGAACTTTTCCCCGCGCCGGTTGCTCGGAACCTAAGTGAGTTCATGACAGGGCCGGCGCTTTGTCGCGAATACTGTTCCGGCACAAGAGCGTCCTTGGGGCGTTAAGGAGAGATGCTCAATGACTGCTGAAAGACCTTCAGAGCTGAGTTACAACCCGCACATGCCGCTGTCGCAGGCGTTGCTGCTGCCACGCATCGTCATCGAAAACACCATGCCGACTCTCGACGGCGGCCAGTTCGCCGCCAAATCGATTGCCGGGCGCGAAGTGGTGGTGACTAGCAAGGTGTTTGCCGACGGCCATGACAAGCTCGCCGTGCGCATTCGCTGGCGCGAGGAAGGCCAGGAAACCTGGCAGACCGAGGTCATGTCCGATCAGGGCAACAACACCTGGCAAGGCCAGTTCCGCCCCGAGGAACAGGGCCGCTACCTGTATTGCATCGAAGCGTGGATCGACCATTTCGCCAGCTTCCAGTACGAACTGGAAAAGAAGCACAGCGCGGCGGTGCCGGTTTCTCTGGAGCTGCAGGAAGGCCGGACGATGGTGCAACAGGCCGCCGAACGCAGCGAAGGCCAGCTCAGCGAGCAGCTCGCGGCGCTGCACCATGAATTGTCGGGCCTGCTCGAAACCGAGCAGGTCGCCCTGTTTCTGCACTCGCGCAGTGCAGAGCTGATGGCCCAGGCCGATCACCGTGCCTATCTGAGCATCAGCGCCGAATTCCCCATGGACGTCGAGCGCGAACTCGCCGAGTTCGCCAGTTGGTACGAGCTGTTTCCGCGCTCGATCACCGACGATCCCCAGCGTCACGGCACTTTCAACGATGTGCATTCGCGTCTGCCGATGATTCAGGACATGGGCTTCGACGTGCTGTACTTCACGCCGATCCATCCAATCGGCCGCGCCCACCGCAAGGGCCGCAACAATTCCCTGACTGCCGGCCCGGACGATCCCGGCAGTCCGTACGCGATCGGCAGCGAGGAGGGTGGCCACGAAGCGATTCACTCGCAACTCGGCACCCGTGAAGATTTCCGCCGTTTGGTGGCCGCCGCCGCCGATCACGGTCTGGAAATCGCTCTCGACTTCGCCATCCAGTGCTCCCAGGACCACCCGTGGCTCAAGGAGCATCCGGGCTGGTTCAACTGGCGCCCGGACGGCACGATCAAATATGCCGAAAATCCGCCGAAGAAATACCAGGACATCGTCAACGTCGACTTCTATGCGCCGGACGCGATTCCGAGCCTCTGGGTCGAGTTGCGCGACATCGTCGTCGGCTGGGTCAAGGAAGGCGTGAAAATCTTCCGCGTCGACAACCCGCACACCAAACCGCTGCCGTTCTGGCAATGGCTGATCGCCGATGTGCGCACGCTGTATCCGGAAGTGATCTTCCTCGCCGAGGCCTTCACCACGCCGGCGATGATGGCGCGTCTGGGCAAGGTCGGGTATTCGCAGAGCTACACCTATTTCACCTGGCGCAATACCAAGGCCGAGCTGGCGGAATATTTCACCGAGCTGAATCAGTCGCCGTGGCGCGAATGCTACCGGCCGAATTTCTTCGTCAATACCCCGGACATCAACCCGGCGTTTTTGCATGAGTCGGGGCGTCCCGGTTTCCTCATTCGCGCGGCGTTGGCGACTATGGGCTCGGGGCTGTGGGGCATGTATTCCGGTTTCGAATTGTGCGAATCGGCGCCGGTGCCGGGCAAAGAGGAATACCTGGATTCGGAGAAATACGAGATCCGTGTCCGCGATTTCACCGCGCCCGGCAACATCATTGCCGAGATCGCTCAGCTCAATCGCATTCGCCGGCAGAATCCGGCGCTGCACACGCATCTGGGGCTGAAAATCTACAACGCCTGGAACGACAACATTCTGTACTTCGGCAAGCGCAGCGCCGATGGCAGCAATTTCATTCTGGTCGCGGTCAGCCTCGATCCGCATAACGTGCAGGAAGCGAATTTCGAACTGCCGCTGTGGGAAATGGGCCTGCCGGACGACGCCACCACCCATGGCGAAGATTTGATGAATGGCCATCGCTGGGACTGGCACGGCAAATATCAGTTCATGCGCATCGATCCGGCGTATCAGCCGTTCGGGATTTGGCGGATCAGCGCCACGTAATGATCGTTCCCACGCTCTGCGTGGGAATGCATCCCGGGACGCTCCGCGTCCCAAAGCGGACGCAGAGCGTCCATGGCGGCATTCCCACGCAGAGCATGGGAACGATCGTCGTGGGACGCCCATAAAGTATTCAACAGGAGTTCCACATGGCGAAGAAACCCAAGGCAGCCGCCTTCATCAAAGACCCGCTCTGGTACAAGGACGCGGTGATCTATCAGGTTCACGTCAAATCGTTTTTCGACTCCAACAATGACGGGATCGGCGACTTTCCCGGGCTTATCGCCAAACTCGATTACATTGCCGACCTCGGCGTCAACACCATCTGGCTGCTGCCGTTCTATCCCTCGCCACGTCGCGACGACGGTTACGACATCGCCGAATACCGTGGCGTGCACAGCGACTACGGGACCATGGCCGACGCCAAGCGCTTCATTGCCGAAGCGCACAAGCGCGGGCTGCGGGTGATTACCGAACTGGTCATCAACCACACGTCCGACCAGCACCCGTGGTTCCAGCGTGCACGTAAAGCCAAGCCGGGTTCGGCGGCGCGGGATTTCTACGTCTGGTCCGATGACGACCAGAAATACGACGGCACGCGGATCATCTTCCTCGACACCGAGAAATCCAACTGGACTTGGGACCCGGTCGCCGGTCAGTACTTCTGGCACCGCTTCTATTCGCACCAGCCGGATCTGAACTTCGATAACCCGCAAGTCATGAAAGCCGTGTTGTCGGTGATGCGCTACTGGCTGGACATGGGCATCGACGGCCTGCGCCTTGACGCGATCCCGTACCTGATCGAGCGCGACGGCACCAACAACGAAAACCTGCCCGAGACCCACGACGTCCTCAAGCAAATCCGTGCCGAGATCGACGCCAACTACCCCGACCGGATGCTGCTGGCCGAGGCCAATCAGTGGCCGGAAGACACTCAGCTGTATTTCGGTGACACCGATGCCGCTGGCGTCAATGGCGACGAATGCCACATGGCCTTCCACTTCCCGCTGATGCCGCGCATGTACATGGCGCTGGCGCAGGAAGATCGCTTCCCGATTACCGACATTCTCCGGCAGACCCCGGAAATTCCGGCGAATTGCCAGTGGGCGATTTTCCTGCGCAACCACGATGAGCTGACCCTGGAAATGGTCACCGACCGCGAGCGCGATTACCTGTGGAACTACTACGCGGCTGACCGTCGCGCGCGGATCAACCTCGGTATTCGCCGTCGTCTCGCACCGTTGATGGAACGCGACCGTCGCCGCATCGAACTGCTCAACAGCCTGCTGCTGTCGATGCCCGGCACGCCGACCCTGTATTACGGCGACGAAATCGGCATGGGCGACAATATCTACCTCGGCGACCGCGACGGCGTGCGTACGCCGATGCAGTGGTCGATCGACCGCAACGGCGGTTTCTCCCGCGCCGATCCGGCCAGTCTGGTACTGCCGCCGATCATGGATCCGCAGTATGGCTATCAGTCGGTCAACGTCGAAACCCAGTCCGGCGATCCGCATTCGCTGTTGAACTGGACGCGGCGCCTGCTGGCCGTGCGCAAGCAATCGAAAGCGTTCGGCCGTGGCACGTTGAAAATGCTCTCGCCGGCCAACCGTCGCGTGCTGGCTTATACCCGCGAATACACCGATGTCGATGGCAAGCACGAAATCATCCTGTGCGTGGCCAACGTCTCGCGAAGTGCGCAAGCAGTGGAGCTGGATCTGTCGGCGTACGTCGGCATGGTGCCGGTGGAAATGCTCGGCGGTAACGCGTTCCCGCCGATCGGTCAGTTGAATTTCCTTCTGACCCTGGCGCCCTATGGCTTCTATTGGTTCGCACTGGCGGCGGAAAACCAGATGCCGAGCTGGCACGTCGAGCCGGCGCAGAGCCTGCCGGACTTCACCACGCTGGTACTGAAAAAACGCATGGAAGAGCTGCTCGAAGCACCGTCGCGTACGACGCTGGAGCAAAGCATCCTGCCGAGCTGGCTGCAGAACCGTCGCTGGTTCGCCGGCAAGGACGCGGCGATCGAAAAGGTCAATCTGGCCTATGGCGTGCGCTTCGGCGATGCCCAGCATCCAGTGCTGCTCAGCGAAATCGAAGTCACCAGCGGTGGCCAGACCAACCGTTATCAACTGCCGTTCGGCTTCATTGGCGAAGACCATGTCGGCCCGCCGTTGCCGCAGCAATTGGCGCTATCGCGTGTACGCCGTGTGCGTCAGGTCGGCCTGATTACCGATGCGTTCAGTCTGGAAACCTTCGTCCGCGCCGTTCTGCAAGGCATGCAGAACAACACCGTACTGGAGTCGATCGAAGGCGAAATCCGCTTCGAACAGACAGATCATCTGGAAAAGCTCGGCCTCGGCGCCGAGTCGGATGTGCGCTACCTGTCGGCCGAGCAATCGAACAGCTCCGTGGTTGTCGGCAACAGCCTGGTGCTTAAGCTGATACGCAAAGTGGCTTCTGGCGTACACCCGGAACTGGAGATGAGCGCTTACCTGACCGAGGCCGGGTTTGCCAATATCTCGCCACTGCTGGGTTCGGTGATTCGCCGCGATGCGCAGGGTGAAGACAATCTGCTGATGATCGCTCAGGGCTATCTGAGCAATCAGGGCGATGCATGGGAATGGACGCAGAACAACCTTGAACGGGCGCTGCGTGATGAACTGGCCGACGCCATGTCCGAGCAGGAGCAGCATTACAACGCCTTGGGCGAGCTGAAGGACTTCGCCGGCATGCTCGGCCAACGTCTTGGCGAGATGCATCAGGTGCTCGCTGCGCCAACCGAGAACGCCGACTTTGCGCCGCAAGTGTCGTCGAGCAAGGACATGGCCGCGACGGCCAAGGATGTCACCGCCCAGGTCGAACATGCCTTGAAACTGCTCAAGCAGCATCAAGGCGAGTTGAACGTGGCGGACCAGAAACTGGTCAAGCGTCTGCTCGACGAGAAGAAAACCATTCTTGCCCATGTGCAGGATCTGGCGAAGAAAGCCACCGGCGGCTTGCGCATCCGGGTGCATGGCGACTTGCATTTGGGTCAGGTGCTGGTGATCAAGGGCGATGCCTACTTGATTGACTTCGAGGGCGAACCGGCGCGGCCATTGAGCGAGCGTCGCGGCAAGCACAGCCCGTACAAGGATGTCAGCGGCGTACTGCGTTCGTTCGATTACGCAGCGGCGATGACCATCAATGTGCACAACGTTGATAACAGCGCCGAAGCCGAAGCGGCACGTAAACGTGTCGCCGAGCGTTATCTGCGCGAAGCACGCGAGGCATTTGTCCAGGCATACCGCGAGGCAGCAGCTAGTCTTGAGCATGCCTGGCAGGATCCTCAGGGTGCCGACGCCGCGCTGGCGTTGTTCGGCCTGGAAAAAGCCGCTTATGAAGTGGCCTACGAGGCGGAAAACCGCCCAACGTGGCTGCCCGTGCCATTGCACGGCTTGTATGGATTATTGACAGGGCTTAAACCCTTTTCCGATCTTGGTGGAGAGTAGTCATGAGTTTCTCGAACAAGGAACAGGGTGTGGTAAAGGAAGCATTGTTACCCTCGGCACGCGACATTGATGCCTTGGTACGCGCCGAACATCAGGACCCGTTTTCCATTCTCGGCCCGCACGGCGATGGCGCTGGCGGGCAGTTCATCCGCGCTTATCTGCCGGGTGCGCTGAGTGTGGCGGTGCTGGACAAGGACAGCGGCGAAGAGCTTGGCCCGCTGGAGATGACCGAGACGCCGGGGTTGTTTGTCGGCCATTTCGATCAGGCGCGACCGTACCTGTTGCGCACGCGCTGGGCTGGTGGCGAGCAGGTCGCCGAAGATCCGTACAGCTTTGGTCAGTTGCTCGGCGAAATGGATTTGTATCTGTTCGCCGAAGGCAATCACCGTGACCTCAGCGCTTGCCTCGGTGCACAGCTGAAAACCGTTGATGGCGTGGACGGCGTGCGCTTTGCCGTGTGGGCACCGAATGCCCGCCGTGTCTCGGTGGTTGGCGATTTCAACGTCTGGGACGGTCGTCGTCACCCGATGCGCCTGCGCCATCCTTCGGGCGTGTGGGAGTTGTTCATTCCGCGTTTGCAAGCGGGGGAGTTGTACAAGTACGAAATCCTCGGCGCTCACGGCATTCTGCCGCTCAAGGCCGACCCGATGGCGCTGGCCACCAGCCTGCCGCCGGATACCGCCTCGAAAGTCGCCTCGCCGTTGCAAATCGACTGGCAGGATCACGAGTGGATGAATTCCCGTCAGGATCGCCAGCAGCGCTCCAAGCCTCTGTCGATCTATGAGTTGCACGCCGGCTCCTGGCAGTGCGAGCTGGATGATCTCGGCGAAGTCGCGCGCCAGTACACCTGGCCGGAACTGGCCGAGCGGCTGATTCCTTATGTCAAAGAGCTGGGATTCACCCATATCGAATTGATGCCGATCATGGAGCACCCGTTCGGTGGTTCCTGGGGTTATCAGTTGCTTTCGCAATTCGCGCCGAGCGCGCGTTATGGCACGCCGGATCAGTTCGCCGCGTTCGTCAATGCCTGTCACCAAGCCGACATCGGTGTGATCCTCGACTGGGTACCGGCGCATTTCCCCACCGATACCCATGGTCTGGCGCAGTTCGACGGCACCGCGCTGTACGAGTACGGCAATCCGCTGGAAGGCTTCCATCAGGATTGGGACACGCTGATCTACAACCTTGGTCGCACCGAAGTGCACGGTTACATGTTGGCCTCGGCGCTGCACTGGCTGAAACACTTCCACATCGACGGCCTGCGTGTCGATGCGGTGGCCTCGATGCTGTACCGCGACTATTCACGCAAGGCTGGCGAATGGGTGCCGAACCGCCACGGTGGTCGCGAGAACCTGGAGGCCATCGACTTCCTGCGTCATTTGAACGACGTGGTTGAACTGGAAGCACCGGGTGCGCTGGTGATTGCCGAAGAATCCACCGCATGGCCGGGCGTCAGCCAGAGCACCCAGCAGGGCGGCCTGGGCTTTTCCTACAAATGGAACATGGGATGGATGCACGATTCGCTGCACTACATCCAGCAGGACCCGGTGTACCGCGCCCATCACCACAACGAGTTGAGCTTTGGTCTGGTCTACGCCTGGTCCGAGCGCTTCATCCTGCCGATTTCCCACGACGAAGTGGTGCACGGCAAGCACTCGCTGATCGACAAGATGCCCGGCGACCGCTGGCAGAAATTTGCCAACTTGCGCGCCTATCTGAGCTTCATGTGGACGCATCCGGGCAAGAAGCTGTTGTTCATGGGCTGCGAGTTTGGCCAGTGGCGCGAGTGGAACCACGATCAGCAACTGGACTGGTACCTGCTGCAGTACTCCGAGCACAAAGGCGTGCAGAAACTGGTGGGCGATCTCAATCGGCTGTATCGCGAAGAGCCGGCACTGCACGATCAGGACGACGCGCCGCAAGGCTTCCAGTGGTTGATTGGCGATGATGCGATCAACAGCGTTTACGCATGGCTACGCTGGAGCAAGGACGGCTCGCCGGTTTTGGTCGTCGCCAACTTCACACCGGTACCGCGCCAGTCGTATCGGGTCGGCGTGCCGTTTGCCGGGCGCTGGACCGAGCTGTTCAACAGTGACGCCGACATTTACGCCGGCTCCAACTATGGCAATGGCGGCGGGGCATTGACCGATGAAGTACCGAGTCACGGTCAATCCTTGTCGCTGGAACTGAATCTTCCGCCGTTGGCGGTGTTGATTCTCAAGCCGCAGGGCTGATCCAGGAACAGTAAAACTGTGGGAGCGGGCTTGCCCGCGATGAGGCCGTCATATTCAGCATTTTTGTTGACTGACACGCCGCCATCGCTGGCAAGCCAGCTCCCACAGGGTTTTCGGTAGTCTGGAGATCACCAGCGCATCCGCACGCCGAGGCTGCCGATAATGCCGTTCAGGTCATTGTCATCCACATCGCTGCTGTAGTCGGCGCTCATGTACAGGCTTACCGCCGGTGTGACCCGCGCCACCAGGCCCAAACCCAATTCCACTGTTGAAGACTTGCGGCTGCTGCTGATCTTGTCGACCTGATCGAGCGTCACCGTGCTGCCGGTGTAAACGGTGTGCCAAAGGTTGGTGCGCACGTAGGGTTCGACAGGCAACCCGTTCAAGTCATAACTGCCTTTCAATCGCGCACCGACACGGCCACTCCACGCGGTCAGGTCGGTGGAAGAGGCATTGCCCGAGCCGGCGTACGGAGCGTCGAGACTGATGCGCTGGTTGATCAGTTGTGCCTGCGGCTCGACCACCCAGTTTTCACTCAAGCCGATCGGGTAACCGCCTTCGACGGAAAAGGTCATCGCATTGCCTTCGGTGGCTTGCCGGTTACCTTGCGCGGTCCGACTGAAACCGCTGACCCGACCGCCACTGGCCGACAGGTCGACGTGCCAGCCTTGCGCACCCACCAGACTGTAATAGGCGCCGAGGCTCTGGCCTTGCAGGTTGAGGCTGTCAGTGTTGCGGTCGGCGAGAGCGCGTCGGGTCAGCGCACCATCGGCATTCAGCTGGACCTGACTGACGCCACCTATAAGACCAAGGGTCTGGGTAGTCCCGTTAGCGCTTTTCAACGTGACCACGGCCGGACCTTTGAACTCGCCACCGATCGCATAACCGGAAGACAGTGCGTCGGTCTGTGCTTGCCGGGCGCTTTTGCCGTATAGCTCGTCCCATGCGGAGGGCGCAAGATCTTCGGTGATCAGGCGCGAACTCTGCTGACTCAATGGCAGCGGTCCGGGCGTTATCACGGTCACTGGCAAGGTCATCACAGGGACATCGGCGCGATACCACGCGGGTTCATCCGCCGAAAATTCCGCATGCGCCTCCATGGACGAGCACAGCAACAGTGAACCTGACACTGTGCAAAGGGTGATTTTCAATTCATGTGGGGTCAGTGAAGTTTTCATGGAGGTCTACCTTGCAAGCGCATGCGTCATCTCGTGTTTGGCGTCTCTCCTACCCCGAACGAGGGGCGACCGAATAGAGCGGGGCGAACCGCGGCTGCTCGATTTCGCGAGTGCCGGAAGGTCAGCCCCAGTAGTGATTCCGGGGGTAGTAAGGTAGAGATAAGAAGAGTGACGCCTGCGCGTCAAGAAAATGCACGATGAATGGCGCGCTTAAATCAGCCTTTGCAAGCGTTTGTTTTTCCGCGCATAACTAAGTGTTTGTTTGCATGGAAAAACGCTTGCGAAGCAGGCGGCTGACGGTTTTTTGCCGCCGACGAAAGGTCCTCCCGAGCGTCAGTTGCCGGGAAGGCCTGTCATTTAATTGCTGTCAAAAACGCAGCTACAGGTGTACTTCAACTGCTAACGGCAAGTGATCGGAAAGATGCGTCCACGGCTTGTTGCCAAGAATCCTTGGATCGTGGCTACTGGCATTGCGCAGGTAGATCCGGTCAAGCCTCAGCAAGGGAAACCGCGCGGGATAGGTTTTCGCCGGGCGTCCATGATGGCGCTCAAAGGCTTCATGCAGATAATCGCGACGGGCGAGGGCGGCGTTGCCTTGCAACTGCCAGTCATTGAAATCGCCGGCAATAATCACTGGCGCATCGTCGGGCAGTGATTCAAGCAACTGGCAAAGCAGCTGCAACTGCAATTGCCGATGGCTTTCCAGCAGACTCAAATGCACACAGATTGCATGCACCTCGGCATGCCCAGGCACATCAAGAATGCAGTGCAACAGCCCGCGCCGTTCAGGCCCGGTGATCGACACGTCGAGGTTGCGATATTCGCGGATCGGGTATTTCGACAGCAGCGCGTTGCCGTGGTGGCCATCCGGGTAAACGGCGTTGCGCCCGTAGGCAAAATCGCTCCACATGCTGTCGGCGAGGAATTCGTACTGTGAGGTCTGCGGCCAGTCGTTGTAGCGACTGGAATGGCGTTCGTGCTCACCCACCACTTCCTGCAGGAACACCAGATCGGCCGAGGTACTGCGCATCGCTTCGCGCAGCTCCGGTAGAACGAACCGCCGATTCAGTGCGGTGAAGCCCTTGTGGGTGTTGACCGTGAGTACCCGCAGGCGATGAATGACTGGCGCGTCGACCGCTTGACGCTTGGGATCGCTGGACACGTTCACTCCTCTGAATTGGGCCATGCCTGTTCATGCGACTGGTTTGAGGGGGTGGCAGTTCCTTCCGATGATTTACTGCTGGGCCAATGTGGGAGCGAGCCTGCTCGCGAAGACTTCATCACATTCAATACATCTGACACATGACACACCGCTTTCGCGAGCAGGCTCGCTCCCACAGGTATGGTGAGCTTCCGCCGTTCAGAAGAAGACGATTTCATACGGCAAGCGCATCCGCTCCAGCAGCACCGGTGGCAGCAGCGGGGCGATGCCGATGGCCGGTTCGCCCTTGAGCTGGCTGGCGTAAGCGTGGGTGGCGTGGCTCTTGCGCGCGACTGTCCAGGTGTCGAGACGCAGCTTGCGCGCGCGTTCCCAGGGAATCATTTGCTGCTCGCGCTCCGGCCAATGCCAGGCCCACACCGGCACATCGTGGTAGGTCGCCCCGGCCTTCTGCGCCGCGTCGAAACTGGCCCGGCCAACCACTTCATGATCCGGCGGGCCATCCTTGCGCCAGGTACTGAACACCACGTCGCCCGGCCGCAGGTAACGGCCGATGAACTCGGTGAGCTGGCTTTGCTGATCACTCAGTGCGTTGTCGGTAAAGCCGCCGCGCACCCACTTCAAGCTGTGCATGGGCAGGCCGAGGCGGCGCAGGGCTTCGACGCTTTCCTGCGGACGGAATACGCTCAGGCGCTGTTCCGACCACTGCCGCGAGCCAGGGTGGCTGGCGCTACCGTCGGTAATCGAGAGCAATTGCAGGGGATGGCCAAGGCTGGAGAGCAATTGCAGCAGACCGCCGCAAGTGACCACTTCGTCGCCCGGATGCGGGGCGATGACCACGGCGCGGGCGCCGGCGGGTACCAGGCTGTGGGTGTTGATGACGGGAATATTGTCGAGTTGCGGCGCGCTGTTCCAGATCTGTGCCGGCAGGCCGTGTTCGTTGAGCAATGACGATTTCATGAGTGCGACATCCTTGTGGTATCTCGCCCTCAGTCGTGAGCAGCCAATGCTGATCGCGGCCCGTGAAGGCAAATGAATAGCAACGGTGCAGTGCTCCAACCCTTGGATTACTGCGAGGCAGAGTATTGCTCAAGACAGCCGATTCGTCGCGTCACAGATCAATCTGATCCGTAATTTTTTATTCCAGCTGTGCCAGATTGCGCAGAAAGTCACCGAACCCGCCCTTGGCCCGACTGTCGAGACGGGCGCTGGTGTGCACTTGCGGACGGTGACTCCAGGCGATATTGGCGCCGCTGCGCTCCAGTGCACGCACCAGTTGCACGTCCTCGTCACAGGTCAGCGGCTTGAAACCGCCGGCCAGACGATAAGCCTCGGCGCTGACACCGAGGTTGGCGCCATGAATGTGTCGATGGCCATCGCGAGCCTGATAGTGATGGTGATAGCGAATCTGCGCCGCTTCATCGATCGATTCGTGCCAGTGCTCGACGGTCACCGTGCCGCACACTGCGTCCGCCTCCAGTCCCAGTTGCGCCGCCAGCCAGTCATCGGCGACGCGGCTGTCGGCGTCGGTGCAGGCGATCCAGCGGGCACCACGCTCGAGCAACAGGCGCGCACCGGCGGCGCGGGCTTCGCCAACATTGCGCGCATCGATCTGCAAGCTGAGCACCGGATAAGCGCTGACGATCTGCGCCGAGCCATCGCTGCAACTGTCGAGCACCACCAGTATTTCCACCGGCTCGCCGGCCAGTTGTGCATGCTGGCTGGCGCGCAACGCTGCACGCAGGCATTCATCAAGCAGCGCCTCTTCGTTGTGCGCGGGAATCACGATACCGATCAACGCAAGCCCTCCAGGGCCGCCACCGAGCGTGGCTCGCGGCTCCACAGTTCGAGAATGAAATCCGCCTCCTGATGCAAGACTAGACGCGGCAAAGCCAATTGATCGTGGATCTGATCGTGGACCTGACGTGCATTCAGGGGGCAGCCCTCGATCGGCGGGCGCCAGTGGCAGGCCAGCAATTGGCCGTCGGCGGTCAGTGACTCACTGATCCGGCGGATCATTTCTGTCAGATCTTTTTCGTCGAGGTAGTAGCCGACTTCGCTAAACACGATCAGGTCGAATTTTTCCTCCGGCCAGTCAACTGGAAGGCGGCCCTGGCGGACTTCGGCATGCCCGAACACGCTCAAGCGCGTCCGCGCCAGCTTCACCGCCGCGCTCGCCGTGTCACAACACAACAGGTGGTCGCAGCGCGGAGCCAGTTCTGCACTCAGTTCGCCGTTGGCGCAACCCGGTTCGAACACCGACCTGTAGCGCGGACGCGGCAGGGCGGCGAGGGTGATTGCGCGCTTGCGCTGTTCGTACCAGCGCTGGCGGAACGCCCATGGGTCGTCATTGCCCGCGAACAGGCCGTCGAAATAGCGGTCATCGACGCTCACAGGAACACCACTTCAAAAGGTTGCAGCAAACGATCGAGCACATAGGGCGCGAGCACCGGCCCGAGGCCGACGTCGCGGTCGCCTTCCAACTGGCTGGCGAACGCGTGCGCGGCGTGGCGTTTACGTGCTATGTGCGTCGGTGAAAGGAGGATCTTGCGCGCCCGCTCCCATGGCACCGTGGCGTCTTCCGGGGTTGCCCAGTGCCATGTCCAGACCGGAAGTTCATGGCAGGTCGCACCAACGCGTCGCGCCGCTTCGACACTGGCGCGGCCGACGGCCTCGTGATCGCTGTGACCGTCCTGGCGCCAGGTAGTGAAAACCACATCACTGGCATGCAGATAACCGGCGATGAATTCGCTCAACTCGGTTTCCTGCGCCGCCACTTGGGTATCGGTAAAACCGCCGCGCAGCCATTTCAGACTATGCATCGGCAAGCCGAGGCGCCGCAGGGCTTCGGCTGATTCCTGCGGACGCACCACGCTCAATCGCTCGACTGTCCAGCGCTGCGAGCCGGGGTGACTGGCGCTGCCATCGGTGACCGAGATCAACTGCAACGGCCGTCCGGCTGCCGCCAGCAACTGCATGATGCCGCCGCAACCGAGCACTTCGTCATCCGGGTGCGGTGCGATGATCACCGCTCGCGAACCCAGCGGTACCAAGTCAAGAATGTCGATGGCCGGCAGCTCGGCCAGACGCCGCGAAGCCTGCCATTGCTGCAATGAAGTGCCCTGGCCAACGATCGGGTTGTCCTTCATAACGCCCAGACCTCGCAGGACTGACCAGCAATCTGCTGGCCCAATGCAGCAAGGTCGCGTTCGGCATGACTCTGGCGCAGAAACACCGGCAGGTCGGCACTCAACCTGGCGAAATGCCGATCCTGACAGAACGGCCCGGCACCCAGCGCCCGGCCGACTTCGCGCATCACCTGTTCGGCAGACTGTTCGACCACCGCGCGGGCGCGACGAGCAAGCAATTCAGCGTCGGCCTCGGGCTGCGCATCGATTTGCAGCGCGCTGAAGCGCAACACATCGGCTGCCGCTTGCAGTGCTGTGTCAGTCGCACCGAGATGGGCGAGGGCGTGCGGTTCATCGCGTTGCGCGCAATGCTGACGCAGCCCTTCGGCAATCCGCCGTGAAGCGCCATACCAGCAAGCCGCGATACCGATCCCGCCCTGCCAGAACCCCGGTCGTTGCAGGTAATCACCGGGGTTGCCAATGGCCTGCGCTTCAGCGTTGTCGAACAGCACTTCAACGCTACCGGTCGCCGCCATGCCCACCGCTTGCCAGCCTTGATCGGTGATGGTCACGCCAGGTTGATCGAGTGCGACTGCAACCAATTGCTGCTGACCGTCCGCGTCCCATGCGGTAAGCAAGGCGTGGCTGAGCACCGCAGCGCCAGAGCACCAGGCCTTGCGCCCGTTCAGCGTCACCATATGCCCGGCCGGCGTGACTTTCACCCGCGCCTGCGGCGGTTCCGCAGCCCACATGCCCCACGTGCTGCCCGGGGTTGGCGTACCGCCCAATTGCTCGATGATCGCCAGCGCATCCGTGTGGCCTTCATAGAGTTTGCACAGGCCTAAATCATGTCCGCCGACTTCCGAAAGACGCTGAAAGCGCTCCAGCGTGTGACCGCTGCCGGGTAACGGCAAGCGGTCGAGGCCGGCCTCGACCATCGCCCTCAGGCAACGGCCGAGGGCGTTGGTGTCGGCGTAATCTGGCGGACGGCGGGCCAGATAATGTTGAAAGTCCATATCAATCTTCTTCGTCACGTTGCAGTTCGAACAACAGCAACGAACGCCCGGTCACCGAATATTCATGGCCGAATTCAAAGCGCTCCTGGCCGCGAATCGACGGCTGATTGGTGTCGATCATGCAGGTCCAGAAGCCGCCATCCGGCACTTCCGGCAGGGTGAAGTTGACGATGTCGTGATGGGCGTTGACCACCAGCAGCAGGGTCGCGTCGGCACCTTTGCGGCGGATGCCGGTTTCCTGCGCGCGACCGTCGAGCAGCATGCCGAGGCAGCGATTGTGCGCATCGTGCCAGTGCTCGGTGGTCATCTCGGTGGCGTCCGGTGCCAGCCAGGTCACGTCCTTGACGCCGATGTCTTCGTTGTACTCGCCGACCAGGAAGCGTCCGCGACGCAGGATCGGATAAGTCAGGCGCAGCTTGATCAGGCGTTTGACGAACTTGAGCAGGGCCTTGCCGTCCTCGCTCAGGTCCCAGTTGACCCAACCGATCTCGCTGTCCTGGCAATAGGCGTTGTTGTTACCGTCCTGGGTGCGGGCGAACTCGTCACCGGCGACTATCATCGGCGTACCTTGGGCGAGCAGCAGAGTGGCGAAGAAATTACGCATCTGCCGGTGGCGCAGAGCGTTGATTTCCGGATCGTCGGTCGGGCCTTCGACGCCGTGGTTCCACGACAGGTTGTTGTTGCTGCCGTCCTGATTGTTTTCGTCGTTGGCTTCGTTGTGCTTGTCGTTGTACGACACCAGATCGTTGAGAGTGAAACCGTCGTGGGCGGTGATGAAGTTCACCGACGAATACGGCCGGCGCCCGCGCTGGTTGAACATCTCCCCGGAAGCGGTCATGCGGCTGGCGAAATCGGCAAGCTGAGCGTCGTCACCTTTCCAGAACGCACGCACGGTGTCGCGGAACTTGTCGTTCCACTCGACCCAGCCCGGCGGAAAGTTGCCCACCTGATAGCCGCCGGGACCGCAGTCCCACGGCTCAGCGATCATTTTCACCTGACGCAGCACCGGGTCCTGACGGCAGGCGACGAGGAAGCTGTGGCGCTCGTCGAAACCATCGTGGTAACGGCCAAGAATGGTTGCCAGGTCGAAGCGGAAGCCATCGACGTGCATCTCACTGGCCCAGTAGCGCAGAGAGTCGGTGACCATTTGCAGCACGCATGGGTGACTCAGGTCCAGCGTGTTACCGGTGCCGGAATCGTTGATGTAGTAGCGCTTGTCGTCGGGCATCAAGCGGTAGTAGGAGGCGTTGTCGATACCGCGCATCGACAGCGTCGGGCCTTGCTCGTTGCCTTCGGCGGTGTGGTTGTACACCACGTCGAGAATGACCTCGAGATTGGCATCGTGCAGATGCGCCACCATTTCCTTGAATTCGGCAATCTTGCCACTGGCCAGATAACGCGGGTCCGGGGCGAAGAACGCGATGCTGTTGTAGCCCCAGTAGTTGGTCATGCCTTTTTGCAGCAGATGCTGATCGTTGACGAAGGCGTGAATCGGCAGCAGTTCGACAGACGAAACACCGAGCTTGCGAATGTGCTCGAGCACGTCGTCGACCATCAGACCGCCGAAGGTGCCACGCAGGTTTTCCGGCACCGACGGGTGACGCATGCTGATGCCGCGCACGTGGGTTTCATAGATGATGGTCTTGTCCCACGGCACGCTGACGCGATGGTCGTTGCCCCAGGTGTGCGCCGGGTCGATGACCTTGCACTTGGGCACGAATGGCGCGCTGTCGCGCTCGTCGAAACTGAGGTCGGCGTCGGGGTGGCCGATGGTGTAGCCGAACAGCGCCTCCGACCATTTCAGCTCACCGACCAATTGCTTGGCGTACGGGTCGATCAGCAGTTTGTTGTGGTTGAAGCGGTGACCATTGGCCGGGTCATAAGGACCATAAACGCGGTAGCCGTAGATCAAGCCAGGATGCGCATCCGGCAGGTAGCCGTGGTAGATCTCATCGGTGTATTCCGGCAGCTCGATGCGTTCGAGTTCGACCTCGCCGGCATCGTCGAAAATGCACAGCTCGACCTTGGTGGCGTTGGCGGAAAACAGAGCAAAGTTCACCCCCAGACCATCCCAGGTCGCACCGAGCGGGAAGGGCAGGCCTTCACGGATTCTCGACGGCTCGGCGTGCGCAGCGGGTTCGGCTTTCTTTGGACGGGTCATGATTGCTCCTGCAAAAAAACGGGACAGTTCAGGCAATGAGATTTCCTGGTGGGAGCGAGCCTGCTCGCGAAAGCGTCGGCATATCCGACATCTTCGCGAACTGACCTAGCGCTTTCGCGAGCAAGCTCGCTCCCACAGGATCGTGTGTTTTTCCCAATAAGGGACTTTCTTCGGGGCGCAAGAACCCCTTGTGGCGAGCACGCTCGCCACACAGTCATTCAGTTCAAAAATGGATCGGGTCAGTTCGCCGGAGGCTTCTTCGCGGCTCGCGGCTTTTTCTCGGCAGCCTTTTCGCCCGGCGGGACTACTTTGGGCGTGGCCGCCGGCTTGGCTTTCGTTGCCGGTTTGGCTTTGGCGGTTGCCGGAGTCTTGCCGTCGGTGCTTTTCGCTGCTGCGGCTGTAGTCTTGCCAGCCACTTTGCTGCCCGCCGCTTTCGGTGGCTTCTTCGGTGCCAGCGCTTCGGCCTCGGCCAGCTTGCGCGCCATTTCCCAATGACGTTCTTCGTGGCCTTCAGGTTTCCCTTCCGACTCCCAGATCTGATAGGCGAATTCGCGAATGCGTTTATCGTCGGTGCTCATCGCAATGCTCCTGAACTGAACTCATGCTTGTGTTAAGTGTTGGATAAAGAGATTGACCGGGACATCCCCCAGCGCTTCGCTGACATTCAGCTCCCTGTTTTGTGTGACTACGCTGCTTGCAAAAAGTCCCTTCAGGTTTGCATCCGAAGCGGCAGACGGTAAAACCACCCGCGTATCGCCCCAGCGCAGCGCATCGACCTGCGGGATGGCACTGTTTTCCAGCAACGTCGCGCAACGCACCGGCACTACGACAATGGCCCGCACGCCTTCGTGTTCACGCGCGAATGCCAAGACGTTGTGCGCCTGACTGCCCAGCACTTCCAATGGCTGGTAATCGCCACGACGGAACAACTCGCTGTGTTCCTTGCGCAGGTTCAACACCTCACTGATCAGCGCCTGTTTGATGCGCCCGTCACGCCAATCCTTGAGCAGTTCGGTACCCGGCACGGATGCCTGCAACGCTTGCTCGCGAGCGGCGTAATCCACCGGGCGGCGGTTGTCCGGGTCGACCAGACTGAAGTCCCAGTACTCGTTGCCCTGGTACAGATCCGGCACACCCGGTACGGTCATGCGCAGCAAGGTTTGCGCCAGCCCGTTGAGCGCGCCGGCAGCGGCGATGCTGTTGACGGTCTTGCTCAGCGCCGCACGCAGCAACTCGCCTTCTTCACCGGTCAGCAGCTTTTCCGTGAACGCCTGTGCTGCGTTTTCATAAGCTTCGTTCGGCGCGCTCCAGCTGCTCTGCAGCTTGGCTTCGCGCAGGGCTTTCTGTTGCCACTGCCAGATGCGCTTGGCGTAATCGGCGAAACCGGCCTGGTCATCGTCCTGCAGGTCCAGCGGCCAACTGCCGAGCAATGCCTGATAGAGGATCAGTTCGTCGCCAGCGGAAGGCGCGTCATCTTCGATGCGCACCGGGCGGGCGAGGGCGCGCCACAGTTCGACCTGATCGGCGTACCAATGGCTGCGCTCGCTGAGTACGGCCAACCGGGCGCGGGTGTCTTCGCCGCGCTTGTGGTCATGGGTGGCAGTCGCGAGCAGGTTGTCAGGAAACTCGGCCATGCGCTGTTGATTGACTTCGTGGAACTCGCTGACCGGCGCGCTGAACTGCTCGGTGTTGTAACCGACATCATTGCGCGACAGCAGCACCGCCGAGCGATACAGCGCGGTATCTTCCACGGCCTTGGCCGCCGCCGGCGAAGTCAGTTGCTGGAAACGCACGCAGGCATGCTTGAGGATCTTGCGCGAGCGCCCACGCGGCTTGCGGCGCCATGGCGTGCCGCCGAGCCAGCTGGCGACCGAGTCGAGCACCGGCCAGTCGGCTTCGCTGAAGGTTTGCCGCGCACCGTCCATGGCATGCTGAAAAATCGCTTCGTCCTGCTCGGACCGGCCCATGGCGCTGATGTAAGTGCGATAAACCGGGAAGTGCACGATCAGCGCATGCAGCACGCGGCGAATCGCGCCCAAGGTCAGGTCGCGGGTCATCAAGTCATCCCGTGCGACTTGATGCAGGGCTTGCGCGACACTTTCAAAGTCGCTGGCCAGCGAGCCGTTGAGGATCTGCTGACGGGCCAGTTGCGCTTCTTCCATGAACGCAGCCGGGCGCTCAGTGCGGCGCTGCCAGAGTTCGCCGAGCACGTGTTCGCCGTCCGGGTCGTGTTGCAGCAGCGACAGCTGATTCATGAACTCGTAGCCGGTGGTGCCGTCGACGCTCCAGTCGCGGCGCAGGGTTTCGCCCTCGCCGAGGATCTTCTCGACATAGATCGGCAGATGACGCCCCGGCGCCAAGTGATCAAGGCGACGGCGCAATTTGCGGCAGTAGCCACGCGGGTCGGCGAGGCCGTCGATGTGGTCGATGCGCAAGCCGTCGACCAGACCTTCTTCGACTAATTGGAAGATTTTGCCGTGGGTCGCTTCGAACACCGCCGGACGCTCGACGCGCAGGCCGCCAAGCTCGTTGATATCGAAGAAGCGCCGCCAGTTGATGTCGTCCGCCGCCGTGCGCCAACTGGCCAGGCGATAGCTTTGCCGCTCGAGCAACTCATGGAGCTTGTGGAAGCCCTCGTCGGTGGTCGAATCGTATTGAGCAACATTGCTTTCGATGGTGGCCAAAACACGCGGATCGCTTGCCAGCTCGCGCAGCTCCTGCTTGAGCGGCATCGCCAGCGAATGTGCGTCGGTCTGGTAGCTGAGTGTGCTGAAGCGATCTGCCAGAGACTTCAGCGTGTCGTCGGACTTGAGCAGCTCGCCATAGTTGTTCGGGCAGATCGGGAAATGGTGGTCGTAATGCTCGACGTAAAAAGTCCCGGTCTGCGCGTTGAATTTCAGCTTCAGCGTGCCTTCCTGCAACGCCACGCCGTAATCACTGCCAAGGAACGGCAGCAGCAACTGGCCTTCCATCAACGGGTCCGGCGAGTGCCACTGAATGTCGAAGAATTCGCCGTACGGGCTCAGGCGTCCCCATTCCAGCAGGTCGAGCCACCACGGGTTGTCATTGCCGCCCACGGCCATGTGGTTGGAAACGATGTCGAGGATCAGGCCCATGTTGTGTTCACGCAGGGTGCTGACCAGTCGGCGCAATGCCGGCTCGCCGCCCAGCTCAGGGTTGACCTGGGTCGGGTCGACTACATCGTAGCCATGCATGGAACCGGCGCGCGCCGCCAGCAGGGGCGAGGCGTAGATATGGCTGATGCCGAGGCGGGCAAAGTACGGCACCAGTGGCACCGCTTGTTCGAGGGTAAAACCCTTATGAAATTGCAGGCGCAAGGTGGCGCGCAGTGGCTGGATTTGCTGTTGATTCATTGGTCACGCTCAGAGGCTTGAAGGCGCGCGCAGGCCAGCAGTTCCAGGCGGCGGGCGGCATCGGGGCCGTCCAGCAACGCTTCGCTGGGACCGGGCAAACGTCGCGACCAGTTCGGATGTGAATCGGTGGTGCCAGGCAGATTCGGCTGTTCATCGATACCCAAGGCATCTTCCAGCGGCAGCAGGACCAGCGGCGCGCGGGTGTGGCCGAGGAAACGCACACTGGCATCGACCACTTGATCGGCTTCGTGGGACTCTTCGCGGAAGTTCTGCGGATCCTGGCGCAGCGCATCGCGCAGGCCTTCGCGTTCACGCTCACGATGCCGACGCCAGTCGATTTCGCCGTTGGCATCGACCAGACCCAGGCGTGCATTCCAGTCGATGTCACGACCATGCCACCAACCATTAAGTGTCGGCAGGTCATGGGTGCTGGTGGTCGCCAAGGCATCATCCGGCCAGTCAAGAATCGGTTTGAAACGGGTGTTGTCCTGTTCGAACAACAACACGCGCATGCCCAGAATCGAACGCGCGGCGAGTTTTTCCCGCAGGCCTTCCGGTACCGTGCCGAGGTCTTCGCCGAGCACAATGGCCTGATGCCGATGGGATTCCAGGGTCAGCAGGCGCAACATGTCGTCGAACGGGTAATACAGATAGGCGCCATCCGCCGGAGCGGCGCCGTTGGGAATCACCCACAGGCGTTGCAGGCCCATGACATGGTCGATACGCAAGCCACCGGCGTGGGCGAAGTTGGCGCGCAGCATGTCGATGAAGGCGCGGAAACCGTTGCGGATCAGCCCTTCCGGCGAGAACGCGGAAATGCCCCAGCCCTGGCCGCTGCGATTGAGGATGTCCGGCGGTGCGCCTACGGTCAGCGAGGCGAGCAATTCGTCCTGGAAACTCCAGGCCTGACTGCCAGCACCGTCAGCACCGACCGCGAGGTCGGCGATCAGACCGATCCCCATGCCAGCACTGCGCGCAGCAGTTTGGGCGCGTTCGAGGCAGCGATGGATCAGCCATTGGCAGAAGGCGAAATAACCGATGCGCTCGGCATATTCCTCGGCAAACGCGCCGAGCGCCGCGCCGCGTGGGTCGTGCCAGTGCTCTGGCCATTGGCGCCAGTCGAGGCTTTCGCCACGAGCAGCGCGCATTTCCTGAATCGCTTCGAAGCGGCAATGGTTCTCCAGCGCTTCGCCACCGGCATGGCGGAAACTGGCGAAGTCGGCGTGCAGCGGATGCTCGCCAGCGACGAAACCGTCATACAAGGCTTGCAGCAGTTTCTGCTTGGCTTCGGCAGCGGTCGGCCAGTCGATCAGCTTGAGATTTTCCAGCTGCTCGAACTGCGCGGCCAGGCCACTGGCATCAATTGCATCACGCAACGCGCGTTCGCCGAGAATGCTCCCCGGCGCGGCATACAGTGAATTGAGAAACAAACGACTGGACGGCGAATAGGGGCTGTAGCGGCCATTGTCGGCGCTGAACATCGCGTGCATCGGACTGATCGCCAGCGCATCGGCGCCACGTTCGCCCGCTACACGAACCAGTTCCTCCAGCGCCTGGGTGTCGCCAAAACCACCGTCACCCGGACGGCGCAGCGAATACAACTGGGCGCTCAGACCCCAGGCGCGCGGGATCGGGCTATCGACCGCATCGGCGACGCTGAAGCAGCGTTCAGGCGCCACGGCGAGCGTGAAATACTGATCGGCGATATGCACTTGCTGGTAACCGACCGGAATCAAGCCGGGCAACATGGCTTCGTTGTCCAGCTTCAGGTTCATCTGCGAGCCGTCTTCAAGATGGATTTCGCAGGGGGTTTCCGGTGAGAAGTAGCGACTCAGGTCGAGGGCAACGCCCACGTCGCAGGTCAGCAGGGGTGGCAAATGGCGGTCTTGCTGGACTTCTTGCAATTCCAGCAGGCTGGCATCGATTTCTTGCGCGGTGCTGGCGGGGTGGCCGAGTCCGATCAGGACATTGCGCAACACAGCGGGAGCGACTTTTTGCTGACGCCCGTTGGCGTCGATCCAGTCGACGGCAAGGCCGGCTCGACTGGCGAGTATTTCCAGTTGCGCATCGCTCATAGGCGCTCTCCATCCAGGGGGTGCATAACGGGTGCGGCCGTGAGGCTGACGAGCGCGGTGTACGCCGGCAGTTGGTTCGGGTCCGACAGTTCGATCGCGGCTGGCTGTTGAAACAGCCACTCGGTATCGGTCTGTGCAGGGTTGACCACTGGCGTGTCACTGAGGTTCAGGTCAATTCGCAGCTCACTGCCGTTGCCCAGTCGCCAGCGTGCGCTGACCGCGCCATGGCCGAGCATCTGCGCGCCCAGAGCCTGGGTCCCGGAGAGGTTGGGAATGATGTATTGGTGCCGCAACTTGAGCAGTTGCCGATAGAGCTCTTGGGTCTGCTGTTGCAATGGCGTGCCGCTGCCGGACAATCGCGGCTGCGAAGCGTGGAAAGTGCTTTCGGCATTCGGATCGGGGATCTGTTCGCGCTTGTGCGGATCGGTAAAGGCACTGAATGCGGCGAACTCGTTGCGCCGACCTTCACGCACCAGTTCCGCCAGTTCACCGTGGTGACTGGTGAAAAACAGGAACGGTTGCTCGGCGGCAAACTCGTCGCCCATGAACATCAGTGGAATCATCGGCGACAGCAGCAACAACACCGTCGCCGCTTGTACCGCACGCGGGTCGGCGAGCTGATGCAGGCGTTCGCCAAAGGCACGGTTGCCGATCTGGTCATGGTTCTGCAGGAACAGCACGAAAGCAGTGGAGGGCAGATGTTCGCTCGGCTCGCCGCGAGGTTCGCCATGGCGAGTGATGTGGCCCTGGAACACGAAGCCCTGACTCAGGCAGCGCACCAGTTGCTCGGTGGGCTGCGCAGCATAGTCAGCGTAATAGGCGTCGGTTTCGCCGGTCAGCAGCACGTGCAACGCGTTATGACCGTCGTCGTTCCACTGCGCGTCGTAATCGTTTTCCAGCAGACTCGACTGGTTCAGCTCGTTCTCGACGGTCAGCCAGACGTGCCGGGTCGGGTCTATCTGCTGGCGAATGCGTCGGGCCAGATCGCTGAGGAAGTCGGGATCTTCAATCGCGTGCACCGCATCCAGACGCAGGCCGTCGAAGCGGTATTCGAGCAGCCACATCAATGCGTTTTCGATGAAGAACTCACGCACTTCCGGACGGCGGAAATCGATCGCCGCGCCCCATGGCGTGTGCTTGTCCTCGCGGAAAAAGCCTTTGGCGTAACGATGCAGGTAGTTGCCATCGGGACCGAAGTGGTTGTAGACGACGTCGAGAATCACCGCCAGGCCATGGCCGTGGGCGGTGTCGATCAGGTGTTTGAGTTGTTCCGGTGTGCCGTAGGAGGCTTGCGGTGCATAGGGCAGCACCCCGTCATAGCCCCAGTTGCGATCACCGGGGAATTGCGCCAGCGGCATCAGTTCGATGGCGGTGATGCCCAGCGCCACCAGCCGCGCCAGATGCTGTTCGACTTCGGCAAATCCACCGAGCGCACCGACGTGCAGCTCGTAAATGACCGCCTCACTCCACGGCCGACCATTCCAGGTCGTGTGCCGCCATTGATAGGCATGGGGGTCGACCACCACGCTGTGGCGGTCAAGGTCACCATCCTGCGCTCTGGAGGCCGGGTCCGGCACCTCCAGTTCGCCATCGATGCAGTAACGGTAGCGACTGCCCGCCGGGCAATTGGCCTTGATTACAAACCAACCGTCGCCCTGAGGCAGCATGGGCAACGATTTTCCATCCTCCAGTTCCACACTGACGTAGAACGCGTCAGGCGCCCACAACGCAAATTGCGTGTGCTCGGCATCCAGCATGATCGCGCCGTGGGGCCAGGTTTCTTGGGTCCTTGACGGCATTTTCTGCAACTCCCTGGTTATTTGTGGCTGGCTTTACCCAACGCCTTGGCGACCAGTTGTTCGTAAAGTTCGGCGTACGGTTCAACCGCTTTGCTCCAGTTGAACGGTGCAGCCATGGCGCGGCAGCGCATGGCATTGAGCAGTTCCGGGAAGGCGAAGACCTTGAACGCGCGGCTCAGGGCTTCTTTATAGCTATCAACGGTGGACTCATCGAAGAGGAAACCGGTGACGCCGTTTTCGATGGTGTCGGCCAGACCGCCGGTGTTGCGCGCGACCGGCAGCGAGCCGAAACGCTGGGCGTACATCTGGCTCAGGCCGCATGGTTCGTAACGCGACGGCATCAGCAGGAAATCGCTGCCGGCGAACATGCGTCGGGCATCGGTCTCGTTGAAGCCGATGCGCACGCCGATCTGGCCAGGAAAACGCAGGGCCAGTTCACGCATGGCTTGTTCTTCTTCCGGCTCGCCGCGACCGATGATCGCGATCTGACCACCGTTCTGCACGATGAACTCGGACACCGCTTCGGTGAGGTCGAGACCTTTCTGATAGACCAGGCGCGAAACCACGGCGAACAGCGGGCCGGTAGAGTCATTCAGGCCGAACAGCTCACGGACGTGGGCGGCGTTGACCGCTTTGCCTTCCCAGTCGCCGATGGCGAACGGGGCAAACAGGTGCGGGTCGGTCGCCGAATCCCAGCTCTCGTCGATGCCGTTCGGGATACCGCTGAGCAGGCCTTGCTGGGTCTTGGCGGCAAGGAAACCGTCGAGGCCGCAGCCGAAGTCCGGGGTGGTGATCTCTTGCGCATACGTCGCGCTGACGGTGGTGATGTGGCTCGAATAGGCCATGCCGGCCTTGAGGAACGACATCTTGCCGTAGAACTCCATGCCTTCCTGTTGCAGGGCATGGGTGGGAATCCCCAGCTCCGGGCAGGAACCGAGGCTGGTCACGCCCTGGTAGGCGAGGTTGTGAATGGTGAACAGCGTTGGCGTGCGCTGCCCGCGCCAGTGCATGTAAGCGGGCGCGAGGCCAGCCGGCCAGTCATGGGCGTGCACCAGATCCGGGCGCCAGTGAATTTGCGCAAGATTGGCGGCGATGTCGGCAGCGGCCAGGCCGAGGCGGGCGAAGCGGATATGGTTGTCCGGCCAGTCGCGACCGTTGTTGGCACCATATGGGCCGCCTTCACGCTCGTAGAGTTCAGGGCAGATCAACACGTAGATCACCAGGCCATCGGGCATGTCCATGCGTCCGATCTTGCAAGGTGGCAGCGCGGCGTGGCCACCCAGCTCGCCGATGATGTGAATCGGGTTTTCGCTGTGCACCACCTGCGGATAACCGGGGATCAGCACCCGCACATCATGCAGATGGGCCATGGCCCGGGGCAGGGCGGCGGAGACGTCACCGAGGCCGCCGGTCTTGACCAGATCGGCGATTTCCGAAGTCACAAACAACACTTTTTTCTTGTTGGGATTCTGGCTTGCTACCGGAGCAAGCGTCTTGGTGCCGGGTACGTTGATCTGTCGGCTGCCGGGAACACTGATGGTGCTCGATTCTCCAAGCGACTGGTGAGCACGCTCTCCCTGAATATCCAATGCCGCACTGATCATATGTATCTCCCGTGTGTGATCTGATTCTTGTCTCGAACAAGCTGTTTCGTGGCCAAGTCCTGTGGCCGGGCGCAAAGGCGCCACGCATCGGTGAGCAAATGCTGACCCAACACGCGCAAGCAGAATGGGTGGTGAGGCCGTTGCAAGGATTACACCAGTCGCTTTCGCCCAGTTGTTCTGATGACCTGTGGCGTGAAGCAAAAGTTTCGACTTTTTTTCGTCGGTATGACCGAGTGGTTTGGCCACTGAAAAATGAGTCTAGGCCAGATCCTAGAGCGGGTCGGGGCAAATGGGTAAATTGTTCGACAATCGGTTGTGTCGGGATGTTAGCGAGGGTTCAGGAGGGGAAACGCTCCGACGAAGGGCATGTTTTTCGGTCGAAGTGGGCCAAAACGGTGACTGGGTAGTCACGGTTTTGTGCTAGGGGATGGGCCGGTTGCACCGTTGTGGTGCGAGGGTATTTCAGAGCGGTATCTGAGATGAGACCTTCGCGAGCAGGCTCGCTCCCACATTGGAACGCGTACAACCTGTGGGAGCGAGCCTGCTCGCGAAGAGGCCTGTTGGAGCAACTCAACTTTAAAGTGATGGAATCAATTCAACAGACGCACCGGCTCCCCAGCTGCCCAACCCTGAATATCCTCGATCATCTGCCGGAAGAACTGTTCGTAATTCTGCCGACTGACATAGCCCACATGGGGGGTAGCGAGGACATTGTCCAGCGTGCGAAACGGGTGCAGGGCCGGCAAAGGCTCTTGTTCGAACACGTCCAGCGCCGCCCCGGCAATGCGCCGTTTCTGTAGCGCCTTGATCAACGCCGCTTCATCGACGATCGGCCCGCGAGCAGTGTTAACCAGCAGCGCGCTCGGTTTCATCCACTCCAGCGCTTGCGCATCAACCAGACCGCGACTGCGTTCGCTGAGCACCAGATGCACCGACAGCACGTCGGCCTGCTCGAACAATTGCTGCTTGCTGACGTACGTCACGCCGGCCTGTTCAGCGCGTTCGGCCGTGAGGTTTTCGCTCCAGGCAATCACCCGCATGCCGAACACCTGACCGAATTGCGCGACCCGCTGGCCGATGCTGCCCAAACCGAGAATACCCAGGGTCTTGCCGTGCAGATCCCCGCCGAGGCCCTGTTGCCAATGGCCGGCGCGCAGGGCATTGGCTTCCTTCACCAGATCACGGGTGGCCGCCATGATCAGCGCCCAGGTCAGTTCCGGCGCGGCGTGTTTGTAACTGTCGGTGCCGCAGACCTTGATGCCCAGCGCTGCAGCGGCCGGCATGTCCAGCGCGGCATTGCGCATGCCGCCGGTGACCAGCAACTTCAGATTGGGCAAGCGCCCGAGCAAGTCGGCGTCGAAGCGCGTGCGTTCGCGCATGACGCAGATCACCTCGTACTTGCCGAGGCGCTCGGCCAGTGCCGCGTTGTCGGCCGGGTAATCATGCACAAAGGTCACTTCACCAATGCTCTCCAGCACGGACCAGTCGACCACATCGCGTGCCACGTCCTGCCAGTCATCGATCACTGCAATCTGCACCGTCATCGGCTTACCTCATCATGGAGCGGAAGGAGTCTTGCCCAGCCAGCCGAGCAGCGCCTGATGGAATTTTTCCGGTTCCTCCATTTGTGGCGCATGACCCATGCCCGGGAATTCGATCAGCGTCGACTGCGGAATCAGCTTGGCGACCTGTTTGCCGAGCACCTCGTAGTGGCCGATTTTCGCTTTCACTTCCGGCGGTGCGAGGTCCTTGCCGATGGCGGTGGTGTCTGAGGTGCCGATCAGCAACAGGGTCGGCATCTTCAGGTCCTTGAACTCGTAGTACACCGGCTGGGTGAAGATCATGTCGTAGATCAGCGCCGAGTTCCACGCGACCTGGGTCTTGCCCGGACCTTTGCTCAGACCGGCGAGCATGTCGACCCAGCGATCGAATTCCGGCTTCCAGCGGCCGTCGTAATAAGTGGTGCGCTCATAGTCGCGAATGCCCTTGGCCGTGACTTTCAACTCACGCTGATACCACTGATCGACGGTGCGATAGGGAACGCCGAGGGCTTTCCAGTCTTCCAGACCGATCGGGTTGACCATCGCCAATTGATCGACCTGCTCCGGGAACAGCAGCGCATAACGGGTGGCGAGCATGCCGCCGGTGGAGTGGCCGAGCACAGTGGCTTTCTGAATGCCCAACGCCTTGAGCAATTGCTGGGTGTTGGTCGCCAGTTGCTGGAAGCTGTACTGATAGTGCTCAGGTTTGCTGGATGTGCAGAAGCCGATCTGGTCCGGCGCAATCACGCGGTAGCCGGCATCGCTCAGGGCTTTGATCGAACTGTCCCAGGTCGCTGCGCAGAAATTCTTGCCGTGCATCAGCACCACGGTGCGGCCGTTGGCCTTGCCATTGGCGGCGACGTCCATGTAACCCATTTGCAGTTTCTGGCCCTGGGATTCGAAGGCGAAGTGTTTAAGCGTGTAGGGGTATTGGAAGCCTTGCAGCTCCGGGCCGTAGGCAGGCCCTTCGGCGGGGACGGTTTC
The DNA here is from genome assembly GCF_004307585.1 of Pseudomonas sp. Sample_20. Lineage (NCBI taxonomy): Bacteria > Pseudomonadati > Pseudomonadota > Gammaproteobacteria > Pseudomonadales > Pseudomonadaceae > Pseudomonas > Pseudomonas sp. Sample_20. The sequence continues at coordinate 50,492 of NZ_RCOA01000122.1, forward strand.
AGTGGCCGCTTGCGCCATTAGTGGCAGGGCAGCGCTGAGGACGAGGCCGGGCAGCCAGCGGGAAAGCGTGACGGACATAAGCACTAACTCCTTGAAAATTGGCCGACTCTGGAAGGTCGGGATTACGCCGACGTTAAACAAAGGCAATCACAGGAAGGGTTGGTTCAACCGAGCCAGCCCAGTGTCAGCAAGGCCAGCACGCCATAGCGCGCGCCTTTGGCCAGGGTGACGATCAACAGAAAGCGCCCGAGCGGTTCGCGCATGACGCCGGCAATCAAGGTCAGCGGATCGCCAATCACCGGCAGCCAACTGAGCAGCAGCGACCAATGCCCATAGCGCTCATAGTGCTTGCGCGCCTTGGCCATATGCCGCGGACTGACCGGGAACCAGCGTCGATCCTGAAACCGCTCGATGCCCCGTCCCAGCCACCAGTTGACCAGCGAACCGAGCACGTTGCCCAGCGTCGCTACCGCGAGCAAACCCCACAGCCAGTAACGCTCGCTGACGATCAGGCCGACCAGCAGCGCCTCGGACTGCAACGGCAACAATGTCGCCGCGCCAAACGCAGCAAAGAACAGGCCGAAGTAGGCTGCCCCCATCAACGTGCCGGGTAGTCCGCCACTACCACATCAGCGCCGTCCTTCTTCAGGCCGATGACCTGATACGCGTCGCTCATGCCGTCCATTTCCATGCCCGGTGAGCCCATTGGCATGCCCGGTGCAGCCACACCCAGCAGATCGTCGCGCTTGCTCAACGCAAGCACCTGATCGGCCGGCACATGGCCTTCAACGAATTTGCCATTGATGATCGCCGTGTGGCAGGACGCCAGACGCGGTGGTACGCCGTGCTGCTGTTTAAAGCTGCTCATGTCGCTTTCGACGTGGTCTTCGACTTTGAAGCCATTGGCTTCGAGATGGCTGATCCACTTTTTGCAGCAGCCGCAATTGGCATCGCGGTGCACTTCGATCGGGATCAGTTCGGCGGCTTGCGCCAGTGAGGAGATGAACAGGGCGCTCAGGGCGAGCAGACGCAGTGGGCTTCGCATGGGAATGGGCTCTCGACTCGGTGAAGGTCAGCAAGAGCGCATTTTGACCGGTTTTTCCATCCCGGCATCAACTGAGTGTTTCCAGTTGCTACAAAACACCCGGACCAGTGTAGGAGTGAGCCTGCTCGCGATTGCGGTTGACCAGCCGCAGATACAGTGACTGAAAAATCGCTTTCGCGAGCAGGCTCGCTCCCACAGGGGATTGGTGTAAAGGCCAAAATCCCCGTGGTCGCGGTTGGCTTAACTGACCTTGAACCGCCCCATGATTGCGCTCACGCGGCTATTGGCTTCGAGCAACTGGCGGGTATTCAGCTCGCTGGCCTGGCCGCTCTGCACCAGTTCATCGACCATGTGGCGGATCTGCACCATGCTGCGGTTGATCTCTTCGGTCACTGCGCTTTGCTGTTCGGCGGCGGTGGCGATCTGCGTGCTGAGGCTGTTGATGTGGCTGACCGAGCCGGCCATTTCGTCCAGCCCCGAGTTGACTCGGGCGGTGGCGTCAGCGGCGGACTGGCAACTGGCCTGGGTGTTTTCCATGGCACTGACCGAGGAACTCACGCCTTGGGTCAGGCGGGTCAACATTTCGTTGATTTCCGAGGTGCTGGCCTGTGTGCGGGCAGCGAGGGCGCGGACTTCATCCGCCACCACCGCAAAGCCGCGACCCTGTTCACCGGCCCGCGCCGCTTCGATCGCGGCGTTGAGGGCGAGCAGGTTGGTTTGCCCGGCAATCGCACCGATTACGCCGAGGATCTCGGTGATGCGCTGGGCGTCCTGCTGCATGTTTTCAACTTTGTGTGTAGCGCTGGCCACTTCGTCGATCAGCGCGACCACGCTGTTGGTCGCTTCACCCACCACGACGCGCGAGCGATCGGCGTTTTCATTGGCGCGCTGAGTGAACGCAGCGGTTTCAGCGGCATTCTGCGCCACGCTTTCAGCGGTGGAGCTCATTTCGGTAATGGCGGTGACAGTCTGGTCGGTTTCCGAGGCGTGACGCAGCAGAATCTGGCTGGTGTGCGCCGAAGTGCGCTGCAGATTATGGAGGCTGGACGCCATGGCACCGGTGGCCTGGGTGACTTCGCCGATCATGTTCTGCAAATAGACGATGAAGGTGTTGACCGAATGGCCGATGGCGCCCAGTTCGTCCTCAGCGCGAATGGTGATGCGACGGGTCAGGTCGGCGTCACCGCTGGACAGTGAATCGATGTTGGCTTTCAGAGCCTTCATGCGCTGTACCAGTTTGCGAATCGCGTAAACCTGCAACAGCACCAGCAGGATCACCAGCGGAATCTGGATCAGGCTGAGACTGTTGAGCACATCGTCACGCTGGGCGGTGAGCATTTTGGTCGGCAGGGCGGTGGCGAGGAACCACGGTGTGCCCTCGATAGGGCGCATGAAGAAGGTGGCGTCTTCACCGTTGTTGTCGAACTCGACGCGTTGCGCTTTATCGCGGTTCTGCAGGCCGGTCTTGATCTGATTGACGAAGGTGGAGCTGGCCGCCAGTTCGCTGATGTTCTTCAACACGATCGGGCCGCTGATGCGCGAGCTGTTGCTGATGATCTTGCCGTCAGCCTCGACGATGAGCATTTCGGCGTTGAGGTCTTTTTCCTTGCGCGCCACCAGGTCGTTGAAGAAGCCCAGGGTCACGTCGATGGTTGAAACGCCCCAGGCACTGCCGTTCTTGTAGATCGCCATGGCGCAGTTGGTGCGCGGCTCGGCACTGGCGTCGTCCTTATAGGCAGCGGCCCACGCGCACTGGCCGCGCGGGGTGGCCATGCCGCCCTTGTGCCAGCTCTGGTCGTAGTAGTTCGGTGCGGCGTCGCTGTTCCAGAAGGTATTGACCTTGAGCTGACCCGAGGCATCGCGGTGCCAGAAGGTGCTGAACTTGTTGCGACCGGCTTCGCGCTGGCCCGGCAACGGCCAGATACCGCCGCCAAAGACTTTCAGTTCGCCGTACTGATCCACCAGCCCTGGCAGCACCACGTCGATGGCGGCGCTGTCGAGCAGGGGGATGGTCTGGGTGATGCTGCGTTGCTGCGCCTGCACCTTGTTCAGTTCGCCCTGAATCTGCACGGCGACTTCGGCGATGCGGTTGAGCACGACCTTCTCTTCCGTATCGCGCAGGGTCGGTGCGACCAGTTGGCTGATGCCGACCACGGTCAGCACGGACAACAACAGGATGAACAGAATCAGAAACAGCGTGTAGCGAGCCTGAATAGTGCGCAGTGCGGGCATGGAACTGATCCTTGAGCGGCTTTTTGTTGGAGGGCAGGAATAAAACAGGGCGGGTATCACAGCGTATCGTCGTTCCGGGCGGAAGCTTTAGGTACTTGCGTGCCGAAAGAACTCAGGGCGATGACCGGTTGGTATCGGGATTGGTACATCCCCAGCAATCGCCACAGTTGTTACATCCTGATGACGGCTCTGAAGCAATGTTTGCGGGCCTTAAGCTCAGTGTCATGAATGTACGAGATTTGTAAAAAAACGCACAAAAGGGTTGGTTGGATCAGGCGAAGCGGCCGATACTCGCGCCCATTCAATTGGTTGGAACAAGGACATTTCATGCTCATTGCACAAGGAATCCTCGCATGACGATCGGCTATACCGGCGCCTGGGAAAGCAAGGCGGGCGTAATGGTCCGTGATACCGGCGCGAAAAAGCAGGTTTCGCAGAGCGTCAAGGTGCAGCAGATGCTGACCCTGGTCGGCAACGATCCGAATGCGCTTAACGTCGCGGAGATGGACAAACAGGGTTTGCGCAAGCAGATCAAGGGCTTTGATCCAGCCAACGTCTCCGTAAAGCAGTTGGGCAACCTCAGCGAATTCCTGCGCGGGCGCGGCCTGATTTCCGAGATCACCTCGATCACCTTGCTCAATGCCGGCGACAAATTCGACCGCTTCGGCGTGCAGAAAGACCCCGACGCCAAGTTCAACGCGCTGGAATATTTCGCCACGCAGCTCGATGCCATCCAGACCAACAGTCTCAATGGCAATTACTACGGCAAGAGCCTGATTCCCGAATTCAAGAAAGCCATTTACGTCCTGCAGAATCTCAAGACCTATGGTGAAGGCAATGCGGCAGTTCCGTCCGACAAAGGCCTGACAGCCAAGGCCTGACATCGGCTGGTGAAGCCCGCTCATCCGTGTGCGGGCTCGGGCTGTTTACACCGCAGCCATTGCTCGCCCGGTGGTTTGACGTTGTGCCTGGTCGTGTAACTGCTGCATGTGCGGGCAATGCAATGTCAGCTTGCGCGTGCGGTAGCCGCGATGAAACAACGTCAGCCAGCCTCCTCGATTGTCTTGCGCAGGCGCCAGACCGGTGAAGGCAAAACCGATGGCGTTAAGACTGTGCAGATCCACGGCAAACTGTCGGGACAGCTGCAAACGAATCGAAATCAGCCAATGCCCGGGCAGCGTTCGCAACTGATCGAGCAGTTCCGGTTCGAGTTTTTCCACGAGCATTTCATGGCGATCGCCGTGTTGTTGAACCTGAACCGAGGGCCCGCGCCAGCATGCTGCGCTGGGCGAACAGCCAAACGCCGCCGTCAAACGCTCCATGAACGCACGGTAGCGGGTTGGCCACGGCTGCTCCGGCAGCGGACGCTGATAGCCGTCTATGGCGCGGACACCCAAGACGATCGACTCCGGTGTTTTGCCGCCAAAGGGTGAGCGGACATAGTCCGGCAACAGTCCGGTGTTATGAAAACCGAGACTGATAGCCATGCGTTGGGTATAGGGGTGGTGGGTGACCTGTTTGATCGAAACGCTGCGACAACCCAACGCCTGTGCATGAGTCAGCAGTTGCGCGCCCAGCCGCGTGGCAATGTTCTTTCCGCGGGTATCGGGATGTACGACGCTCAAGGCCAGTTCGGCATCGTGCGAGTCATCGGTTTGCCGGTACAGCGTGGCATGGCCACGAATCCGTTCACCCTCGACCGCAACCAGTGAGTGCCAGCGCTTGGCTGCGTGGTTCTGATTGATCAGGCAGGGCAGGTAGACGTCGCTTTGCACGTAATGATCGCCATAGACCTCGCGAAACAGCTGGCTGACTGCCGTGGCGTCGGTGTCACGGTAATTGCGCAGGATCAACGTATCCATCACGCACCTCCCCCTCGTCCGGGCCATAGCAGCGCAAGTCAACAATTCGCAGGCTTTTCCCCGCGCGAGGATGGCGCGCCAAGTCCTCGAACCGGCAACTCTGTATACGCAGCTGCAATAACCCGGCGCCTCGCAGTTGTGGTATCTGCGGATACAGTTCGATCAAGCGGGCCTCGAGTCTGTCCTCGATGCGGGTCGATCCTTCGTTGACTACGTATTTCACCGTCAATAGATCCCTGCCGTCGTCGTGCTCGATCAATAACTGCCAATCGTTGCTGCCACTGATGCTCCGGACGCTTTCGCTGATTTCATCGGTCATCAGCGACAGAATGCCGACCCGCACACGCTGGCTGCTGCCGCTGCGCCCGCGCAGGGCGAATTTGCGTTGTGCAGTGCCCGACGGCTCTCGCCAGCACGCGAGATCTCCGACGGGATAGCGGATCAGCGGCATCAAGCGGCGATGGAGATTGGTCAGCACCAGCAGACCGGTTTGATTGCAGGCCTCGATCGTTGCGCCGCTGTGCTGATCGACAATCTCCAGCAGTGCGTGACCGTCAGGTGTGCGATGTTCTCCTTCGATGCAGTCACGATGACTGGCACCAATGAATCCGCCATCGACACTGGCGTAGCCGATCGAGGCAATGCGCGCGTTGGGCAGCACTTGCTCAAGGAGCTGGCGTTGTGAGGCAAACAGACTCTCCCCGCCATAAAGCACGGTATCAACCAAGGGCAGGGCAAGGCCGCGTTGGTCGAGCCAACTGGCGAAGGTCAAAAGTTGCGCAGGCACGCCAGCCAACACGTTGATCCGGTGTTGCACGATGGCATCGGCCAGCATTGGCGGGTCGACTTCGCCGGTAAACGGAAACTCGGTGATAGGCGTTTCCACATGGGCCAGTGAATCGTGGATAAACAGAAAACTGGCATAGAGGTCGCCAGCGAAGAACAGGTTGGCGACACGGTCGCGGGAGCTGAATTGCTCGCTCAGACTGCGCCCGAAAGCTTCCACTATGCGTTGCCATTCCGTGCGGGCATATACGGAGAGCCTGCCGCCGCCGGTTGAGCCACCGGTCTTGAAGACCAGGGCGTGGGCCAGGGGGGCAGTCAGAACCGGCCATTGCGCCAGATCCGCGCTGTCTTTCCAGAAGTCTGCCGGATCAAGTAGTGGCAGTTCGCACAGCGAGCTTATTGCCTCGGGAATATCGGCGAGGCTGTTCCTGTAGAAGGGCGAATGCTTGCGGGCAAAACCCATCAATTCGCTAATCGGGTCGGTTGTTTTCACGGTGTATTCTTCTTGATTCGAATGAGCCAGCTCACGGCAAGCGTCAGCGGCGGGAGTCAATGACCAGCGGCGTCTTGCCGCTGTGTTTGTTTTGAACGAAGTGCTCGGGCGGGCATTGTTCGATCTGCAGCACCAGCAATCCGCTGTCGACCACGGTCATCAGGGTCAGGTAATCGGCGAGACGGTGTTTAGCGATGTCGGCTGCAAGTTCACAGTGCAGTTGCATGCGCTCGACGCCCTCGGCGCTGTGGTCCAGCTGCAACTGAAACGGCACTTGCAGCCGCGACGCCAATTCGCTCAGGGAGATGAAGTCAGTGCCGATGCGCAACAGCTTGCCGTGGCGTTGCAACAGCTCGAAGCGTGGCGACGTCAGCCCGCAGGCGCAGACGCCCGGCAGCCAGCGCCCGGTGTCGCCAATCTCATAACGCTGCACGCGCTGGCCCCCTTCACGGGCGAGCGAGGTCACCAGCAGCCGACCCACCTGATCGCCGATCACCGGCACATCCTCATCGAACGCGACGATTTCCAGGTGCTGGATCGCGTTCATCAGATGGAAAACCCCATCCGCCGAAGCCTTGCAGGCATGGCCCAGCGGGCCGGCATCGACGCTGCCGTAGATCGCCGAGCGAATGCTCGAGACGCCACAACTGCGCAGCAATGCACGGTTCTGCTCGCTCAGGTGCTCGCCACCGAGAAAGACTTTTTCGACCCCGCCATAAGCGCGCAGCCGCTGCTGCTCATTCAAAAACAGGCGATGCACTGTGGCGGGCATTCCCACCAGGACGTTGACCCGTTGGTCGATGATCAGTTGGGCAATCTCCCGGTAGTCGTCATCGGTAGGCGCGGCCATGGGCAGGTGCGTCACCTCGAGCAATTCCAGCGCTTTGCTGAAACTTAGAAAACCGCCGTACAGCCCGCCACAGAAGAACAGGTTCATGACCCGATCCCGCGCCGGATCAAGACCAGCGGCGAACAGACCGTCAGCGGTTGCGCGCATCTGTCGATCGAAATCGCGATAGCTGTAGCCGGCCAGAGCAGGGGTGCCGCTGCTGCCTCCGGAGCGGAAATACAACTGCGCCTGATCGTTGATGGGCTGGGCGACGAACGCCTCTTTGTTCATGATCGCAGCGCACGACTTCGCCGCGAGTGGCGGTGAATCGAGACTGGCCTGATTCGGCAGTTGCGTGGCCGCCAGACTCACCGATACCCGCCGACTCAAGCGTTGCAGCGCATAGACGCCATCATGGGGTTCGCCTGCGTAACCGTCGTGAATGCTGCCGATCGGTGCGATACGCGTGACCCCGGCGGCGATCAACGCATGGGTAAGCTCGGCAATGCGCGGTTGCGCACACATCAGCGCGCAGCTTTGCAGGACGTTGCGCCACGGCAGCAGGGTGGCGGTCAGCAGCGCTTGCGGCAGCGGGTGCAGCAGTACGCTGCGAAACAGCGGTGAAGGCGCGAGTTGCCGATCATGGCTCCATATCACCCGCCAGCCCGGGGCGCTCCACACTTGCCCGGTATGACCGGCGAAACTCTGGCCGAGGCGGGCCATCTGCGTGTGCGTGGTAATTTGCGAGGCTTCCTGAATTGTCGGTACCAGAGCCGGCCATTGCGTGGCGCGTCGTTGCAGGGCCTGCGCCAGGCGTTCACCGATATCGCGCAAAACCTGCGGATCATCGCTGTCCACCAGCAGCCATTGCGGGCTGGAGCAGGCCTGCTGATCCAGTCGGCAGACTTCGTCGGCGACGGCATCAAGCGCCTCCGGCGTAGACGATTCCGGGGTGAGATAGACGAAGCTGATGCGGTGCCCCCAATCGATCCAGCGACAACCCGGCACCAACTGTTGCCGAATCGCTTGCAGGGCCGCTTCGCCACCCCACGCTGCAACCCCGTTGGCGGGTTTACACAGCTTGCCGATCTGCTCGGTGCTCGCTGGAATCACCGCCACATGTCCGGCCAGTTGTCCGCTTGCATCGCAGTCGACCAACGCGCGCAGCAGTTGCGCCGTCAGGCCTTGATCGCTGCGGCTGGGGCGCAACCAGTTGACGTTGCCGGCGAGCAGACTTTCCACCACCGCGCAAAAGGCCAGCAGCGGCGCGTTGGCCGGAGTGATGTGCACCACCAGGCCGAGTGGACGCCAGGCTTCGAAGCGTGGCTGGCGATAATCGAAACGACGCAGGCAATTGGCCTCGGCGCCCAATTCACGCTGGCGTTTGTAGGCTAGCGCTTCGGGCTGGCAGAAATCGATCAGAGCCTGCCGCTGCTCGTTGTCGAGGCGCAGATCCGAGTGCGCGTCATGCAGTTGCCGGGCAAATTCCGCGACTGCGTCGATGACTGTGCGGCTGTCGAGCGCCCTCGCCAAGTGTTGCGGCAACGCCTGTTGCAGGTCTTGCAGCGCTTGGTCGAGGTTATAAGCGTGGTGCAGTTGTCCATTGATCAAATACATATCAGTGACTTCCCAGTAATTCGGCGGCGGCCATTGCGCAGCTTCTGCCCGCTGTGGTCCCGGCGCGGCCGTGCAGTTCGAACCAGTCGCTGGTCAGCCCGCAGCCGCAACTTGCGCCCGGGTGCAGCGTGGCAAGGTCGCTCATGACCACGGCGTGGGCCGGGCTGGAGGAGATGTAAGGCGAGACGAAGCCGAGCAGGCCTTGTTGGCCATAGGGCAGCAGGGAAAAATCCGCCGGATCGCGAATCAGCACTCGCGAATAAACCGGCACATGAAAGCGGTGACGGGCGCATTCGATGTAAGGCACGGCGTGCTCGACAGCACCGTAACCGTCGCGGCAGCGGGCCGGTTCGATGCCCAGTTGCCGATGGATATGGGCGTAAAACTGTTGTTTGGGAATTTCCTCCGCGGCCTGGGTTTTCCAGCCACCGCCAAAAAACGCCAGCGAACCGGCGGGCAATTGCACATCCTGCACAGCGGTAGCCTGCATGCGTTGCAGGGTCTGCCAGAGAAACGCCGGGAAGCCGAAAATCCGTACCGGCAAGCCTTCTTCAGCGAATGACTGCAAGGCGGCGATCACGCCGAATACATCGAACTGATGGCCGCGACCAGTGTTACGCAAGGCGTAGACCACGCGATTGACCGGGGCAAACCGACAGAGAAACTGGTCGGTAAACGAGGTGCCCAAGGTAATGCGTCCTTCGGGTTCGTAGCTCAACAGCAGGTAGTTGCACGGACTATCGGGAGTGTCCCAGGCGTAATGGCGGAAGATCTGCGCAACCATGAACTGCGCGCGAGCCAGGCTGCGTTCGTCGTAACGCATCCGGCTTTTCTGCCCGCTGGTGCCCGACGAAGTCAGTTCCAGGGCGTCTGCGCCGGTGCTGCTCAGCAGCAGATGTTGCTTGAAGAAACTGGCAAAGATCGGCGGCAGACGCGACCAGTCATTGAGATTGTCGAGGTCCTGCGGCGTCAGTCCATGGGCGTTTAGCCAATGGGCGTAACCCGGAGTGTGCTCGCAGTGAAAGCGGCTGATTTCAGTCATCGCCCGATCAAACAGAGCGGGCGCGGCTGAATCCGCGCAATAGGGTTGCTTCAACGCGCACAGCGCGTCGGCATAGGGTAGGTGAGTCATCAGTGTTCCTTACTGAGGCGAGGCCACATCAGATGTGGTGGTTTGCAGGAGCCGGTAAACCATGGGCAGGCACATCAGCCCGCCGAATGCGGCCCAGAGAGCGAAGTATTCAAGACGGCTGCCGCCACCGATGGCAGCAATCAGCGAACCGCCAAGGCCCATGACGGCGATCGAAATCATGCCGGTCAGCGCCGACACCAGACCTTTGCTGTCGTCACTGGCAAACAGTGCCAGGCGATACACCGCCGCATTGCTCATGCCCAGCCCGACGGCGTACAGCGACAGACTCGCCACCACCGGTCCAAGCCCCGCACCGAGCAATGCGCACGCGGCCAGAAACAGAAGGCCCAGACAGAACGGCCAGAGCGCCAGTTGAATCAATTGCGTCAGCGAATGAGTCTGCAGCAAGCGGTCAAGAATCAGATTGCCGGCGATGACTGCCGAGAACACCGGTATCTGCCACAGGCCATATTCCAGCGGCGGCATGTCAAGCACCCGCACCAGCAGCAATGGCGCCAGGCCTATCCAGGCGATCAGCGGCAGACTCATCAGGCCGAGCGCCAGGCTGGCACAGAGGAAACGCGGATTGCCCAACAGCGCACCGTAGCGCCGACAAGTGAGGCGCCAGGAGAAGGGCACTGGGCGAGTTTGATGACCGTCGCGGCGCTCGACGCCCACGGTTTCCGGCATCCACAGCAACAGGCCGAGCCAGACCAGCGCTGCTGTGCATCCCAGCAGCAAGAAAATTTCCCGCCAGCTCAGCCATTCCAGCAGCAGGATGCCAAGCAGCGGCCCGAGCAACGGCGATAACAACGCAACATTGCCGAGCAACGCCATCAGCCTGACGGCGTCGGCTTCGCAAAAAACCTCCTGCAATGCCGGGTAGCTCACGGCGACGACGAATCCCAGCCCCATGCCCTGCAACAGACGCAACAGGTTGAACGCTTCAATGCTGTCAGTGCTGAAAGCTGCCGCGCACGACACACCGAACAGTGCACTGCCGATCAACAACAGTGGCCTGCGCCCGAATTGATCGGACAAGGGACCCAGTAGCCATTGCAGGCAGACGCCACCCAACAGATACAGATTGAATGCATGGGGTACATGCCGCGCGTCCGCTTCGAGGTCGGTAGTGACGTCCAGCATCGCTGGCATGATCACGTCGCTGGCCATGTAAGTGAGCAGTTCGAAAGCGGTCAGCGCGAGACAGAAACCGGCAACCTGTCTGGGGCCGATATTGATAAGTGTTCTCTGCATGAACATCCCTGTTTTATGAGTGGTAGGAAGTTCGCAGAGCCTAGGTGCAGACGCACAGCCGACCTAGCCGTTTGCTGCGTCAGCAGATTTCAAAAACTTACGGCATGTTTATAGGGCGGGCGGAACGCAAACATGTTCAGCTGGATGCCATTGCGGCAGAAACAACAATGCCCGCGACAGGGCGGGCATTGTTTGCGGTAAATCGACCGGGCGTGCCGCGCTTCCAGGTTGGGCGGCGATGCAGCGAAAAATCTTCCGCGGCTGTAACATGGCACTCCGTTTGCCCCGGCACGCCCCCGTAATTCGGCAAGCGTATGGCTTGCAAACGCATACATACCAACGTTTCAGGAAACCGCAATGACCCAGAAGCAACGCTTGATTTATTCGATTCTGATCGCTCTGTCGGTACTGGCGATCATGCTGGGCCTGTCCTGGCTGCAAAACGCCGGCATGATCACCGAGAAAACTTTCCAGTACGTCGCGATCGGCGTGGCCGTGGTTGTGGTGGTGATCAATGGCATGATGCGCCGCAAGGTTAAGCCGTAAAGGCGAGCACCCGTTGCCTCATTCGTGGTTGAGGACCGCTGCAGCCTGCGGGTGCAGGCTGTAACTCTTGTCGGCGTTGAAGGTGATCACGCCTTCGGCGCACAAGCGTTTCAGCACTTCGCGCACGCTGAGAAAGGACAACGGCACGTCCAGATCGAGCAACTGGCTATGCACGCCACGGACGCCCAGGCGACGATTGCTCTGTGCCGCCACCAGCAGGGCGTCGATGACTTTCAGACGAATCAGGCTGGTGCGCAGGCCAAAACTTTTCAGTAGCACGCGGATGCGCTCATTGCCCGGACGCTCGCCACGCTGGGTGAAATTGCCGGTGTGCGAACCCATGGAAACGCCCTGTGGCGTCTGGCTACCGTCCGATGGTAGTTGCGAGTTGTACATGCGATTACTCCTTTTCAGAGCCAGATCGGGAAAGGTTTTGTTGCGCTCTCTAAACAAGACGTTTCAGCACGACAAATCATGAAAGAAAAGATGTAGAAATTTCGTCGCAAATTCGTATCGGCCTTGTGATGCCGGCCTCGTCCCGAAGAATTGCCCGCTAAATTTTTTTCCTCAGCTTCGTTTCTTCGTCAGGCTCATTGCGCGTGGACGCAGGGGCAATCGACCTTTCGATCAGGAGCAAGCGTGATTATTTCCAGGCAACTCACCGGGCTGGCCCTCGCCAGCACCTTGTTCGGACTGAGCCTGTCGGCCCATGCACTGAGCCCGTCTGCACAAACCAGCGCCGATATTCGCCGCACCAGTTTCGGCGTGCCGCACATTCGTGCGGAGAACGAACGCGGGCTGGGCTTCGGCATCGGTTACGCCTATGCCCAGGACAACCTGTGTTTGCTGGCCAACGAGATTGTGACGGTCAACGGCGAGCGCTCACGCTACTTCGGCCCGGAGCAGTTCACTGTCGAACAACGGGAAAACCGCGTCAGTGATGTGTTCTTCACCTGGCTCAATACTCCAGAAGCGGTCGAAATCTTCTGGCAGGCGCAACCGACGCAGGTCCGCGACCTGGTCGAGGGTTATGCCGCCGGATACAACCGCTATCTGGCCGAACGGCGCCAGCAAGGATTGTTGCAGCAATGCCAGGGCGAGTGGGTACGTGATATCAGTGCCGAGGATCTGGTCAAACTGACACGGCGCCTGTTGGTGGAAGGCGGGGTCGGGCAGTTCGCCGAGGCTCTGGCCGGCGCCACGCCGCCGCAAGCCACCGCGCAGGTCAAGCACGATGCCGAGGCGTTCCAGTTGGCCGACGCCCGTCAGCAACGTTTCGCCCTGGATCGCGGCAGCAACGCCGTGGCAGTCGGCAGCGAGCGTTCGTTCAACGGCCGTGGCATGTTGCTGGCCAACCCGCATTTCCCATGGGTCGGCGGCATGCGTTTCTATCAGATGCACCTGACCATCCCCGGCAAGCTCGATGTCATGGGCGCGGCTTTGCCGGGTCTACCGATGATCAACATCGGTTTCAACCAGCATCTGGCCTGGACCCACACTGTCGACTCGTCGAAACACTTCACCTTGTATCGCCTGCAACTCGATCCAAAGGATCCGACCCGGTATTTGCTCGATGGCAAGTCGCTGCCGCTGAACAAACAGACGGTTACCGTGCAGGTCAAGCAGGCTGACGGCCAGGTCGTGCCGGTGAAACGCGATATCTACAGTTCGCAGTTCGGCCCGATCGTGCAATGGCCGGGCAAGCTCGACTGGGACAAGCAGTACGCCTACAGCTTGCGCGATGCCAACCTCGACAACGATCGCGTGCTCAAGCAGTGGTACGCGATGAACCAGGCCAGCAATCTCAAGGATCTGCAAGACGCCGTGCACACGATTCAGGGCATCCCGTGGGTCAACACTCTGGCGGTGGATGACAAGGGTCAGACGCTGTACATGAACCTGTCGGTGGTGCCGAATGTCAGCGCGGAAAAACTGGCCAAGTGCAGCGATCCACGCCTCGGTCTGCGCATGATTGTCCTGGACGGTGCCAACAGCGGCTGTGCCTGGGATGTCGATCCGCAAGCGGCGCAGCAGGGCATCTTCGCCTCCAGCCAGTTACCGCAATTGCTGCGCAAGGATTTCGTTCAGCACTCCAACGATTCAGCGTGGCTGGCCAACCCGGCGCAACCGCTCACTGGCTATTCACCGCTGATCAGTCAGGACGGACAACCGCTGGGCCTGCGCTCGCGATTTGCGCTTGATCGTTTGGCTGAGCTGAGCAAAAAAGGCCCGTTGGCGGTCAAGGATCTGCAGCACATGGTCATGGACGATCAGGTCTATCTGGCCGCGCAGGTCATGCCCGATCTGCTGAAATTCTGCGGCGCCGATCTGGGCAGCGATGCGGCCACGCTGAAGCCGGTCTGCGCCAGCCTCAAAGCCTGGGATGGTCGTGCCAGTCTGGATTCCGGGATCGGTCTGGTGCACTTCCAGAACATCATGCAGGCGCTGCTTGAATCACCGGATATCTGGCGTGTTGCATTCAATCCGGCCGATGCGCAACACACTCCGCACGGCCTGGCGCTCGAACAACCGGCCGTGGCCAAGGCGCTGCGTGAAGCGATGCTGGCGTCGGTCGAGCGGGTCGCAAAAATGGGCCTGAAACCTGAAACGCGCTGGGGTGACATCCAGGTGGTCAGCAGTGGCGGGCGGCAAACGCCGATTCATGGCGGGCCGGGTACGCTGGGCATCTACAACGCGATGCAAAGCGTGCCCCGTGATGACGGCAAACTTGAGGTGGTCAGCGGCACCAGCTATCTGCAAGTGGTGAGCTTCGACGAAAAAGGCCCGCACGCCCAAGGGCTGCTGGCGTTCTCGTTATCCAGTGATCCGGCGTCGAAATATTCACGCGATCAGACCGAGGCGTTTTCGAAGAAACAGTGGAGTGTCCTGCCATTCACTGAGCAGCAGATCCAGGCGGATCCGCAATATCAGGTGCAGACGATCAAGCAGGATCAGGCAGGGAAGGTGGCAGCGCAGTAAACAGTCGTCGCCTGAAACAAACGAAGGCCGCCTCCCGCAAGGGACGCGGCCTTCAGCTTTTCGGCGGGCGCTGCGGCATCGAATTGATTACCGGGTTGCCTTCCTTGTTGCGGGTCAGGTAGACCGGCAGCACTTTTGGCAGGCTGTTGGCGAGGTTGTTCATCTCTTTGATGTTGTAGACACCGCCCACGCGGATCGCGCCGGTACTGGTGTCGGCCAGCATCAACGGCTTGTCCAGGTAACGGTTGATCAGCGGCAGGGCGTCGTGCAGCGCAAGGTTGTCCAGTATCAGTCGGCCGCTGCGCCACGCCAGCGAGGTATCGCCGGGGTAGGTCTGACTGATTTGCGGGGTGTAATCGCCATGTCGGTAGCGTGCCTGCATCGATGGACTCAGACGCAGGCCGTCGCCCGGCAGATCGCGATTGCTGCTCACCAACACCGAACCTTCGATCAGATTGACCCGAACCTGATCTTCATACATCCACACGTTGAATCGGGTACCGGTCACGCGGATCTTGCCATCGCCGGCGCGCACCACGAACGGATGAGACGCGTCATGGCTGACATTAAAAAACGCCTCGCCCTTGTTCAGAGTGGCGCGACGTTCATGTTTGTAATTGCTGAAAGTCAGGTCGGTGTTCAGGTTGAGTTCCAGCTGGCTGCCGTCACTCAGAGTGATCTGACGCACACTGTCGGTGGCAGCGTAATGCTGATAACTGTTGGGTACCCAGCCCAGATTCCAGCCGCTGTAGGCCGCGAGCGGCAAGCCGACAGCGCAGGCGCCGGCGATGACCGCGAACTTGCGCCACGAACGCAAGGGTTTGCGCTGCGCGGCGAGCGCCTCGGGTTCGGTTCGAGGCAGATCTCCGGCGACTTCCCAGATTTCCTGCATGGCTTCGTATTCAAAGGCATGCAGCGGATGGGCTTCGTGCCAGGCTTCAAATGCGCGACGCTCCTCGTCCGTGCAGTCAGCGGCGTGCAGACGCATGCACCAGTGCGCGGCGGCATCGGTGATCGCATCGTATTCGGCTTCCGAGAGAGTGTCTTGGGTCATTGACTCGTCCTGATTTCGCTCATTCTAACCTCGCCGGCAGGCTGCCGAGAACATCCGTCATGGCATTTACCCATCAACGTGGAACTTATTTTTCCCTGTGGCGCCCAAAAAAACAGGAAGCAACTGCCTACTATCCATAAATGGAGTGAAAAAATGATCAAAAAGACATTCGCAGCCCTGATTGCCACCGCCGGTTTGCTCAGCGCCGGTGCCGCTCTGGCGGACAAGCCAGGCGCAGGCTGGATCACCATCGAAAAGGCCATCGAGGTCGCCAAGACCAAGGCCGGTTATGTCGAGGTCTATGAGATCGGCGCCGACAATGACGGCTACTGGGAAGGCGAAGGGCGCAAGGCCGATGGCAGTGTCTATGAGTTCCGCATCGACGGCGCCTCGGGCAATGTACTGCGGGACCAGAAGGATTAACCCAGCATAAGCACCCCTGATTCTTGTGTTGAGCAATGCGCTGGCGCGACGTCAGCGCATTTTTTGTCTTCACGGCAGCGCTTGCGAGGTTCCTGCCTGATCCGACCCCGGCGCAGCTGACGATAGAGGGGCGGGAAGCGGGTCGAGCTGGCGGCCCAGTTCACTGATGAGCAACGCGATCGAATCGGCGTTGGCGAGCATGACGTCAATCCTTGCATCTGCAGAATCAGGGCGGCAAAACGCCAGGCGTGCATCTGCAAGGTTTGTGGTGTTGGTAAGGCTGAGGATTTTTTGGTAATTGCCGGCATGCGCCGGCATTTTGTCCAGGTCGGTCCAGACCTGTTTGCCGGTCTTCACCGCAAACAAGTGCTTGCCGTAGCGCGACAATAAGCTGCGATGACGTTCAATAGATTCCTTGGCATGTTTGCCCGAGGTCGTCCTCGTGTCGATGAGGTCCAGATAAGGCGCCATGGCCTGCACGGCGACAAGATCGTCGCTGTCGCAAACCAGATGCGAGAGCTCATGGATCAGCGTTACAGCGCGGGCATGGGAATCAACATTGAACCGAGGAGGCAAATGCGCAGTGTATTTATCCAGTCCCGGGTTGAAAAACAGCTCAGTGAGATGAATGATTTTTCTCTTATCCTGTTTGAATACGAATGCCACGGTATTGCCGCTGCCAGGTCCGTTCAGACCAGTAAAAAAGCGTTCGGTGTAGAGCAGATCGTCTTTCGGATTCGTCAGTTCTCGGCAAACAGGAATAATCACCTTCTCGAATTTCCTGAGCAGCGTGGGCGTTATCAGCGACACCTCGAAGAACTTCTTCAAAACCGTCTCTAACCGCGTGCCCGTAAGGTTGTCGCGCTGCGTAACGTAGTTATGCAGACAATTGACTGCGTATTCTCTTGCACGATTTACCGCTTGCTGTATCACGAACGCCCTGGCCGGATAGCGACGGTTGATCTGGGCCATGCCTCTGGCCTGGATATACATTTCTACGGAACGGTTTTCCTCGACTTCGTGTTGCACAGGGTCACGTTTTTTTGACCGGCAGCGATACACCTGCTGGCTGGTGCTTGCGACGACCAGACGGGAGTTTTTCTCCTCGAGTGCCGGCCCCTGGCTGCCGTCTTTTTTGCGCAAATACCAGGTCTTTTCGACCTGGACCGTCGGATACACCTTGCCGGCAATGGCGGCGTATTTCTGCGTCGTCGACGAATCGCCATAGACCAGCTTATTGGCATCGAGCTTGAGGCTTTCCAGCGCCGTGCTGCTTTCGAAGGGCTGCAGATCCACGCGGGCGGGCGTTACCGGTGACACTTTTGCCCAGCGA
The DNA here is from genome assembly GCF_004307585.1 of Pseudomonas sp. Sample_20. Lineage (NCBI taxonomy): Bacteria > Pseudomonadati > Pseudomonadota > Gammaproteobacteria > Pseudomonadales > Pseudomonadaceae > Pseudomonas > Pseudomonas sp. Sample_20. The sequence continues at coordinate 68,080 of NZ_RCOA01000122.1, forward strand.
GAGGCTGCTTGCACCGTCGTGGCTGTACCCTCAGGTGCGTGCGCCTCTGCGGCGAATTCGGTACTGACCGTTTCTGCCTCGCTTTCCCACGACAGACGTCCCAGGCTGAAGAGGGTAATCGCCCCTGCAATGAAGCTTTTCAGGGCGTTCGCCCAGTGGTGATCCTGCAGGCCTTCAGCGGAGGCCTTGAAATCCTGATAGCTGCGCCAAAGGAAAAATCCGCAGGCGAGTTTGCCCGGCAACACGTGCGGCACCAGGCGGACGCCGTGGCTGAACAGAAACTTCACTGCTTCCCAATCTGCCTGGGCGTTGATCTGTGGTTGGCTGCGCAGCATTTGTGGCAGAAGACTCAGGGTGTCTTTGTGCAACCGCTCGAGCACGTTGCCCTTTATGGGGGAGTCATGAAGGGTGATTTCACTGTTTTTGCCGATCGTTGTTTTCAACAGGCTCTTGAATACGGCCTGCTGCGCGTCAGGCAGACGCCGGATGAGCAAGTCCTGAAAGTGGCCGGGGGTATTGAGTGCTTCGATCAACTGTGCTTCGTTCTCGAACTCGCGAAATACCCATCTTGAGTAAGGCGCATAGAGGACCCGGGGACCTGTTTGCCCTGCGCCCGGACCGAAGACATACAGTCCGAGCGCATCTACGCAATCAGCGCCTGAAGTCTTGATCAACGATAGCGGACAAGCGATGGCGTGAGCACCGTCGACCATCGCCCGCGCTATCCCGTCCGGCATATCGAGGACCTGGCAGATATAGTCGTAGCCGGTATCGGAGAGTTGCTGTTGCAACTTCATCGAGTGGGCGTGCTGCATCAATTGCCAGGGCAGCTGGCGCAAGAATCGTTCTTTGCTGAGGCGTGCTGACGCGCTATCAGCTGTCAGCGCTTCCGTCACTTTCGCGGTGTAGGTAGTGGCAACGTCGAGAGATTGCAGCAGTTGCCGTACGGCGGACTGGCCAAAATCCTTCGGTAGTGCCGTCGCGGTTGTCGATGCCACTTTGAAACCGCTGTCCTGCACGACGTTGTAGTGATGCAAGCTAAACTCCAGCAAGTCACAGGCAGGGCCGGCCAGTGTCAGGTTGGGGGTGATCCGGATGTCCTGTGGCTTGAGGCCGTTGCCTGGAAATCGCGCATCGAGCAGTGTCTTGAGTGTCTGCTCGATATGAGTGGCCAGCGCCGGGACCTCATCGAGGAAATCCTTGCCGTCGATGAACGCGCGGCGCAGTTCATCCAGCAACGCCAGTTGCGTGCGCTGCTCGGTCGCCGAGGCCATGCGCAACCAGTCGGGATAATCCAGATGACTGGCAAGGGTTCGTGCAAGGTCAACGGCGCGGCGCAGATTGGTATCGATCACCGCGCTTTTCATTTGCTCAAGGTAAGTCTGCAACCTGTCCTGGTCCTTGATACAAACGCGCAGCTCTTCTGAATCGGCCAGGAAGTGTTCAATGCCCGATTGCATGCGATTACTGGAAACCCGGTCTTCAATCAATTGAAAACTGCCCAGGGTGTATTGCTGGTCCAGTCGACGTTGAGCTCTTGGCAGATTTTCCAGCAGCGTGTGACTCTGGTTGTTGTCATCCAGGCGTTGTTGCAATTGCTTCTGCGCGACGGCGATATTCTCGAACTGTTCCAGCCCCGTGGCCGGTGTCCACAGGATGGCGCGTCCGGAATGCTTGTCATCCATGCCGCCGCGCTCGGTCAGGAGCACGCAGTGAGCGAGCGGCAGCGCACCTTTGAACTCGGCACAGGTGAGGGTGAGCGACCATGCATCGGGGCGAAAACCATTGAGTGACTGGCGCTCCCTGCGTGTCGGATGCGTGGCATCGAACACGGTGTCGACGATCTTTCGCTCCGCCTCCAGCCATGACCCGCTGAGACTGCGCAGGTAGGCCTCACCGCGCAGGCCATCTTCGAACGCCTGGGCCAGCTTCCAGAGAATGCCCTCGAGAAAGACCCGCTGTTCGCCGCCGTGGCCGGTCGGCTGGTCTTTGAAGTGGCTGGTCAGATTATCCAGCGTCCGTCCCAGACTCGTCGCCTGCTGCGCAGCCTTGTCCGCTTGCACGAGTGACGATGGCGGAGTGCTGGTGAATAACGGACGGGTACTCCAGCGCTGATTGACGTCGAGCTTGAGCAGCCGTTCATGAATCATTGAGCGGATATCCAATGCCTTATCAAAGAGTGCATGGATATCGGTGGTGCGTTTGCTCTGACGAAAGCGCTGCAACACGAATTCAATGTTCTGGCGTTGTTTGGTGATGACGGTCTCGAACAGCGTCGTCATGATCTCACCGCCAATGTTTTCCCCGGATACCTGTGCGTTAGTGAAGCCAAGGTAGCGATTGCGCTCTTGCAGGTTCATCAGCCCGTACAGCTCATCTTCGTGCCCGGCAGCTCGCAGTTTGGCGGTCAGTGTCTGTTTGAGGTCGGCGTAGTCGGTGAGCACCTGCAGGCCCTGGCTGGGCGTATAGAGATAAGCCTTGTCATGATTGATCATCAGCGAACCGGCCAGCTCGACACAGGCTGTCTCTTCGCTCAGGCACACGGTTTCGAACGTTGGCCGCCGCACTGCAACGCTTGGCTCACGGACCAGACAGTGCAGGGCGTCGAATTCGCTGGCAGTGAGGATCTGCGTTTCGCGCTTGATCATCAGATCGGCTCGCGCTTGATCCTGTAGCGTCTGGCTGAAGAAAGTACGTCTGGGCGAGCCCTCGAATGAGGCGCCATTCCAATAGATCTCAAGCTGCCGAAACAACAGCATGGTCAATTTTCCCGATGCGCACTCGATCGCATGGGTCCAGGCAGACTGATCGTCTTCGCTGACCGAACGAGCGGGATGGGTAAATTCTACGGTCTGACCGTGCGGCCAGCCCTGGCGATGAAAGTGCAGCAGCAGCGCGTCACTCAGCGACAGCGCGTCGACCCACTGTTTGCCCTCAGAGGAGGTCGTCGAATAGAAAACGACCCGGGTAAGCGACTGTTGCAACGCGGCAAAATGCGCTTCGAGCAGTTCGTCGAGAATCTTTTCCAGCAACGTTGCAAGGGATGGCAGGCGTTTGAGCTCGTCCAGCAGGTCACGGGCGCACCTCTCCAGGGATTCGCCGATAGCCGCTTGTTGGTCCTCGAACACATCGCCTTCGATGGTTTCGCAGGTCAGGGTAATCCCGCGTTTTTCCACCAGTTCCTTGCGCAGCGAAACCGAGAGGAAAGCCAGCAGATCATCAGCTTCCCCGGCATTGTCGAGGCGTGTCTGCAGGGCGTCCGTCAGTGCTTGGCGGTCAGCGAATTTTTTCAGGCCATCGTAGGGCGTATAGAGAAACACGCCGTTGTCTTCCGGCCCTGCGCAGAGCATGAAGCTGCCCGCCAGCGGCACGGCCTGTTGCTTGTCGGCGTTGAGCAGGATGCGTTCGGCCAGCATCGGCGGGGTCTGCTTGTTGCGCAGCGATTGCGTCGCCAGTTGCGCATGGGCGAGCCAGTCGAAGTCTTTGCTGTTGAGACCGTGTGCCGGACCCAGGGCAGCATGCAGGCCGGGTGAATCGAATATCACTGGAAACAACAGCGGGGCAGTCGGGGTGAACATCATTGCAACTCTGAACGGGGCGCCATCGGGCTGGAACTCAACAGTAGATGCGCAGACTGGAGCACTTGCGGTAGATAGTTACCGCACACGCTGACCGTGAAATGTGCATCTGGGCGCGCCAGCGGATGCCGATCAATCGAAGGGTTGACAGCTGGCAGCTCGGGCGCGGTTAATCGGTGGGCAAATTCGACCGTACGCTGTTGTTCCCTCCAATAATCATTCTGGAGCTTCAGATGTCTGCGCTACACGATCATGGCTCGTCCACAGTGTCCCTCGAGGCACTGACGCAACTGCTTGAAACGATTTTTCTGCGCCACGGCACTTCCAGCGACGTCGCCCGGGTGCTGGCCGCCAACTGCGCCAACGCCGAACGCGACGGCGCCCACAGTCATGGCGTGTTTCGCATCCCCGGTTATGTCTCGACGCTGAAAAGTGGTTGGGTCAATGGCCATGCGGTGCCCCAGGTTGAAGACGTCGCGCCGGGGTTTGTCCGGGTTGACGCCGGCAACGGTTTTGCCCAGCCAGCGTTGGCAGCGGCCCGACCACTGCTGATCGAGAAGGCGCGTCATGCCGGGATCGCGGTGCTGGCGATTCGCAACTCGCATCATTTCGCTGCTTTGTGGCCGGATGTTGAGCCCTTCGCCGACGAAGGTCTGGTCGCGCTGAGCGTGGTCAACAGCATGACCTGCGTGGTGCCCCATGGCGCTGATCGGCCATTGTTCGGCACCAATCCGATTGCCTTCGCCGCACCAAGAGCCAACGCCGCGCCGATTGTGTTCGACCTTGCCACCAGCGCCATCGCCCATGGCGATGTGCAGATCGCCGCGCGCAAAGGTGAAAAACTCCCGGTCGGCATGGGGGTCGACAGCCTCGGCCAACCGACCCAGGACCCCAAGGCGATTCTCGAAGGCGGCGCGTTGTTGCCGTTCGGCGGGCATAAAGGCTCGGCGCTGTCGATGATGGTCGAGTTGCTGGCGGCGGCATTGACCGGCGGCAATTTCTCATTCGAGTTTGACTGGTCCAACCATCCTGGCGCGAAGACACCATGGACCGGCCAGCTGTTGATCGTCATCGACCCGAGCAAAGCGGCGGGGCAGAGCTTTGCCCAACGCAGCGAGGAACTGGTACGGCAGATGCACGGGGTCGGGCTCAAGCGTTTGCCGGGGGATCGGCGGCATTTGCAGCGTGCCCGCTCATTAGCGCAGGGCATCACGCTGGATGAACAGACGCTGGGGCAGTTGCGGGAGTTGGCGGGGGACTGAGTTTGCACAAGGCATAAAAAAGCGAGCCCCAAGGCTCGCTTTTTTTGTGGCGCTGGAACTCAGCGGCGGCCGAGCAGCAGGCCCACCACCAGGCCGAAACCGGCGGAGATCGCCACGGTTTGCCAAGGGTGGCCACCGATGTAGTTCTCGGTGGCTTCAACAGCGGGTTTGGTGCGGTCGCGCACGCTGGACACCGAATCCAGTGCCAGCTGCAGCTTCTGGGCGATTTGTGCGCGCAGCGTTTCTGCTTCTTCGCCTACCAGTGAAGCGCTGCTCTTGAGCAGTTTGTCCGATTCTTCGATCAGAGCCTGAAGCTCGCTGAAAGCTTGATCCTTGATTTGCTCTTCGGCAGCTTGCGAGGCGGTTTTACGGGCCATTGGGTGACTCCTTGCAGGTGAATGGACAGTGACCAATGGAGTGTAGCGGCAGGCGAAAAGTTGCATGTCATTCGCGGACAAGGGAAAAACCTGCACCGGAGATTTGTGTCGAGCGTGTAAGATGTCGCCATTTTACGCAGCAGGATAAATCCCCATGAGTTTCAATCTGGCCGACAAATCCCTCGCAGAGCGCGCAGCGCTGGAAGATGAGAAATCCCGTCTGTTCGAACTCTGGCAGAACAATCTGGGCAAAGCCAAAGGCGAAGCCGCGCGCCTTTTTGGGGAGCGCTCCAAGCGCAAGGGCAAATGGGCCGAGTGGGTCCGCGCCGAGCTGGACGGCATGTCGCCGCCGGAGTTCGCCAACATGGTGCGCAGTGAAGTCAATCGCCTGATGGCGGCGAACAAATAATTTGTTTCACACCTGGCTGAACGTGGCGGCAATCGCCTCACGAACCTTGACCAGCACCGGATCGATCTGCGTGCTGGTGCGCCAGCCCAGTTCCACCGGATAGCGTGGTAACGCCAGAGGGCAGGGCAGCAACGCCAGCCCGCTCAGCGCCGCGATGCTTGCGGCGGCATGGGCCGGGATCGTCGCCACCGCCTGACTGCCTTTGAGCAAAAAGGGCAGTGCAGCAAAATGCGTGGTCGACGCGCAGACTCGCCGGCTCAAGCCCACTGCCGCCAATCCTTCATCGGTAATGCCGATAAAGCCGCCCGACGACACCAGAATGTGCTCGCGTTCAACGAACTCCTGCAACGCGATCTGCTGTTGGCCTGGCGCGAGACTGGCTGGATCGACGAGGCATGCATAGCCACCTTCGCCCAACACCTGACGGCTGAGCAGGCGCTCGGCAAATCCTCCGGCAGTGATCGCCAGGTCGATGCTGCGCTCCATCAGCGCGCGGGCAACGATCTGGCTGTGGGTCTGGCGAAATATCAACCGCAGCTTCGGCGCACGGAGGGCGATTTCCTCGATCAGGCGGCGGCCGTAGGCAATTTCAAAATCATCTGACAGACCGATCGCCACCGAACGTCCTTCGTACTGATTGGCCGCTGGATCAAGCATGGCCAGACTTTGCCGGCATTTGTTCAGGGCATCGCTGATCACCGGTTTCAGCTGATTGGCTTGCAGGGTCGGCGCCAGTCCGCGCCCGGTGCGCACGAACAACTGATCGCCATACACCTCACGCAAGCGGCGCAATGCCGCGCTGACTGCCGATTGCGTTACGCCCAGGCGCAGAGCGGCGCGGCTGGCGCTGGATTCATCGTGCAGTGCTTCGAAGACTTTCAGCAGGTTCAGGTCGATGTCGACGATATTCATTTGGCTCATATCATTCAGCAGTGGGCAGGGCTTTATTCATGATCGCGTGACGCCGGAGAATCGGCAACACCTGAACCTGATGGAGTAAACACGATGGCTAAATACATAGTGGCGGCGTTGCAGATCGGCGCATTGCCCGGTGGCAAAGACGAAACCCTTGAACAGATCCTTGCTTGGGAAGACGCAATCCGCGAATCCGGCGCTGCGCTGGTGGTAATGCCGGAAGCCCTGCTCGGTGGTTACCCGAAAGGCGAGGGTTTCGGCACCCAGTTGGGTTATCGACTGCCCGAGGGGCGCGAGGCCTTCGCGCGTTATTTTGCTAACGCCATTGATGTGCCCGGCGCCGAAACCGACGCCCTGGCCGGATTGTCAGCGCGCACCGGGGCCAATCTGGTGATCGGCGTGATCGAGCGCGCTGGCAGCACGTTATATTGCACGGTGCTGTATTTCGATCCGCAGGCCGGGCTGATCGGCAAACACCGCAAGCTCATGCCCACCGGCACCGAGCGACTGATCTGGGGCAAGGGTGATGGCTCGACGCTGCCGGTGTTCGACACCCAGGTCGGCAAGCTTGGCGCGGTGGTGTGCTGGGAAAACATGATGCCGCTGCTGCGCACGGCGATGTATGCCAAAGGCGTTGAGGTCTGGTGCGCGCCGACCGTTGACGAGCGCGAGATGTGGCAGGTCAGCATGCGCCACATCGCCCATGAAGGCCGCTGTTTCGTGGTCAGCGCCTGTCAGGTGCAGGCCTCTCCGAATGCCTTGGGGGTGGAGATTGCCAACTGGCCGAGTGATCGACCGTTGATTGCCGGTGGCAGCGTGATCGTCGGACCGATGGGCGATGTGCTGGCGGGGCCGTTGCGCGGGGAAGCGGGCTTGCTTACGGCGCAGATCGACACCGATGAACTGATCCGCGCGCGGTATGACTACGATGTGGTCGGCCACTATGCGCGGCCGGATGTGTTCGAGTTGAGCGTTGATGAGCGTGCGAAGCCGGGGGTGCGGTTCAACTCCTGACCTTGAAACTTGTTTTGAACCTGTGGGAGCTGGCTTGCCAGCGATGGGGCCATGTCAGTCAGCATCTTTTTGGCAGATGCACCGCTATCGCTGGCAGGCCAGCTCCCACAGGGATCGGTGCCCGATCAGAAAACGTTTTACCACGTCGCCGCACTCGCTTTAGGCAGGCTCAACTTGCCGCTGTCGGTAAAGCGCATCGTGCCAAACAAACCGCCCGCCAGTTTGCCGCGCAGTACGTAGGGCAGGTTATCGAGGCTTTGCGTCTGGCTCAGGCCCAATGTCTGGCGCAGGAACGAGAACGCCGAGACGCTGACCGGTACCGTGACAATGGCTTCAGAGAAACGCGGGATCGAGCCGCTCTGATCGCTCACACCCGAAGCCAGCGAATGACCATTGACCTCCAGATCCAGGGCGATGCCGTTGTAATCGATCGCCGTTTCATTGGGGTTCTGTACGCGCAGCTTGATCGCGAAGCGCACTTCCAGTTCCTGGCTGGGCAAGGGTTCGAGGCCGACCACGTTGATGTTCACCGGGTCGCGATTGGGAAACAGTGCGCAGGCACTGAGCGACAACAGCAGAAGCGACAGGATGACGGCGTGGACGCGGCGCATAAAAATCTCTCGACAAAAAAAGGGCTGAACCGTCGCCGGTGCAGCCCTTGTTTTCGAGGTGCGACGTCAGCGGTTCAACTGTGCGACAGCCGCCACTTGGCCGGGTTCACCTTTGGCGGCGACGTCGGGGTTTTCCATGACCTGCAGGATCGAAGCTTCCGGGTCGAAATCGTCTTCTTCCAGCTCGATGAATTCTTCCGGCAGGAAGATGTTCAGCACGATAGCGCACAACGCGCCAACGGTGATCGGCGATTCGAAGATATTGCGCAGCGCTTGCGGCAGTTCGCGCAGGACTTCCGGCACCGCCGCAATACCCAGGCCCATGCCCAGCGAGATCGCCACGATCAGCATGTTGCGTCGATGCAGGCCGGCCTCGGCGAGGATCTTGATCCCGGCCACGGCGACGGTGCCGAACATCACCAGCTCGGCGCCGCCCAGCACCGGTTTCGGCATCAATTGCAGCACCGCGCCGATCATCGGGAACAAACCGAGCAACACCAGCAGCCCGGCGATAAAAAACGCCACGTAGCGGCTGGCCACGCCGGTCAATTGGATCACGCCGTTGTTCTGCGCAAAGGTCACCATCGGCATGCTGTTGAACACTGCCGCCATGGCCGAGTTGAGACCATCGGCGAGCAGGCCGGATTTGATGCGACGGATGTACAGCGGGCCTTTCACCGGTTGCCGCGAGATCATCGAGTTGGCGGTCAGGTCACCGGCCGCTTCCAGCGGCGACACGAGGAAAATCACTGCCACCGGCACGAACGCCACCCAATCGAAGTTGAAACCGTACTTGAACGGCACCGGCACGCTGACCAGCGGCACCTCGGGCATCGAAGCGAAATCCACCGTGCCCATCAGCCATGCCACTACGTAGCCGAGGGTCAGGCCAATAACGATCGCGCCCAGGCGCAGAAACGGCACGTCGACACGGTTCAGCACAACGATGGTGCCGATCACCAGCGCCGCCAGAAATACGTGACTGGCCGCGCCCAGGTCAGGGGCGCCGAAGCCGCCAGCGATGTCGGTCATCGCCACTTTGATCAGCGACAGGCCCATCAGCGTGATGATCGTGCCGGTCACCACCGGCGTGATCAGCATGCGCAGTTTGCCGATGAACTGGCTGAGCACCACTTCGATGAACGCGGCGAAGAAGCACACGCCGAAGATCGTCGAGAGGATTTCATCAGTGCCGCCGCCGCGCGCCTTGACCATGAACCCGGCGCTGAGAATCACACTGATAAACGAGAAACTGGTGCCTTGCAGGCAGAGCAGACCGGAACCCACCGGGCCGAATCGCTTGGCCTGGACAAAGGTGCCGAGGCCGGAGACGAACAGCGCCATGCTGATCAGGTAGGGGATTTCACTGTGCAGACCGAGGGCGCCGCCCATGATCAGGGTCGGGGTGATGATGCCGACGAAACTCGCCAGCACGTGTTGCAGCGCGGCGAACACCGTGGCGGTCAGGTGCGGACGGTCGTTGAGGCCGTAGATCAGGTCGTTGTTGCGCGGGGTTTTGTCAGAGGCGGTCATGGTGATGTGCGCGCCGCAAGGCGGGGCCGGGTCAGAAAATGGGTGCGCAGAATGCCGGAAGAGGGCGGCGAGGGCAACGAGCAATAACTGCCTGAAAGGTCAGGTTTTACTGCCTCTCCCTTGTTCTGATCGTTCCCATGCTCCGCGTGGGAATGCAGCCCGGGAACGATCAAACGTGCCTCGACCGGCAATGGAAAGGCGCCCGTGGCATACTCCCGCGTATGACTTTCGACTCCCCCCTCAGTGCCTGGCAATACGCGGTCGACCACAAGGGTTTCATCCAGGATGAAGCCCAGGAGCACGCGGTCTGGGCCTTGCAAAAATGCCATGAAGCCTTGCACGCCGGCGCCCGCTCGGTCGACGGCGTGTACCTGTGGGGGCCGGTCGGGCGCGGCAAGACCTGGCTGATGGATCAGTTCTATCAGAGCTTGCGGGTGCCGGCGCGGCGTCAACACTTTCATCACTTCATGGGCTGGGTGCATCAGCGTTCGTTTCAACTCAGTGGCATCGCCGATCCGTTGCGCGCTTTGGCCAAAGAGCTGGCCGGCGAAGTGCGCGTGCTGTGCTTCGATGAGCTGTTCGTCAATGACATCGGCGACGCGATCATTCTCGGCCGGCTGTTTCAGGTGATGTTCGATGAAGGTGTGGTGATCGTCTGCACCTCCAATCTGCCGCCCGATGATCTGTACGCGGACGGCTTCAACCGCGACCGTTTCACGCCGGCGATTGCGGCGATCAAGGCGCATATGACCGTGGTCGCGGTGAATGGCGCCGAGGATCATCGCTTGCATCCGGGGACGATCGAGCAGCGTTATTTTGTTCGCGCGGATGTTTTACCGAGCGCACTGGAGGCCGTGTTCAAATCGCTGGCTGCAGATGAGACTGTCAGCGAGGAACCCGTCGCCGTGGGCCATCGCACACTCAACGTGGTGCAAGCCAGCGAATCCGTGCTGTGGTGCCGCTACAGCGATTTGTGCGAGCAACCTTTCGCCGCCATGGACTTCATTGCCCTGTGCGATCGCTACCGGGCTATTCTGTTGAGCGAAGTACCGAACCTCAGCGCACAAAAACGCGAAGGACGTATTGCACGCGGTACCGAAGACGGCGCTGAGCGCGTGGTCACCGGCGACCGGGAATTGCCACAGTTGTCGGTACATGACGACGGCGTGCGCCGCTTTATCGCTCTGGTCGACGAATGCTACGACCGCAAGGTGCCGCTGTACGTCGAGGCAAGCGTACCGATGGACGCGCTGTACACCGAGGGCTATCTGGAATTCCCGTTCCGCCGCACCCTCAGCCGTTTGCAGGAGATGCAATTGCAGCGCTTCGCCGAAGCTTGAAAGAAGAGGGCGCCGACATGAGTCAACCGCTGTCCCATCATTTGCTGACCATGGCCTACCAGAATGCCTGGGCCAATCATCGTCTGGCCAAGGCCTGGACCCAGCTCGATGCCACTGAACTGGCGGAGCTACGGGTGAGCTTCTTCCCCGGCATCCGCCTCACGCTTAATCACATCCTCACTTGCGATTGGTTCTACGTCGACGCGCTGGAGCGTGAATTGCGCGGGGACGAGCCGCACCCGGATTGCTATGTTTTCTTCAATGCAGACGAGCCGTTTACTGAGGCTGCGGCGCTGCGTGCAGAGCAGGCCCGCGTCGATCGCCGGCTGATCGCCTATTGCGAGCAACTGCGCGATGCCGATCTGCCAAGAATCGTCACTATCGCTCGCGACGAACCGCAACATGACAGCCGCCTGCGCATGCTTTCGCACCTGTTCGAACACCAGATCCATCATCGCGGCCAAGTGCACGCCATGCTCAGCGGCACGACGGTGAAGCCACCGCAACTGGATGAATTTTTCTGTGTCGGCGAAAGCGCATTGCGCGCCGAAGACTTCGCCGAACTGGGCTGGACTGAAGAGCTTATCTGGGGCCACTGACCGCGAAAGATCGCAGCTTTTCAAGTTGCTCACTCCACCTCACCCAAGCTAATGTCCAAAAGCCTTCCAGCAAGCACCTTGCGCGCCGGGGCTTTTTGCTTATCGGGGATGGAAATGGATTCCGCAGAAATACTCGTACTTCAGGCCAGCTACAGCAACCCGGTGCACGCCGAAGCCATCGGCATCGTGCTCAACCACTACGCCGAAGATCCCATGGGCGGCGGTCATCCGATCGCGCCCGAACTGCTGCAACGCCTGCCCGAAGAACTCGCCCGCCGCCCGCATGCCTTCAGCGTGCTGGCCTTCGTCGGCGGCGAACCGGCCGGGCTGGTCAACTGTTTCGAAGGCTTCTCGACATTCGCCTGTAAACCACTGGTCAACGTCCACGACGTCGCCGTGGTCGGCAAATTTCGCGGCTTGGGGCTCAGTCAGAAAATGCTGCAGAAGGTAGAAGAAATCGCCCGTCAGCGCGGTTGCTGCAAGATCACCCTGGAAGTGCTGGAAGGCAATGCGGTGGCGCAGGGTTCATATCGCAAATTCGGCTTTGCACCGGGGATGTTCAATCCGGATCACGGGCGGATGCTGTTCTGGATAAAGGACTTGCAGGCCTGAAGGCGCCTCACCGCAAATCACCAACATAAAAAAAGGCGCCCCGATCAGGGCGCCTGAACTGTCATCTCCCGGGCCAGAGCGGAGCCACGGAAGGTCCATCGGTTGCTCGGTGAAGCTCAGTCGCGATAAGACTCGGTCACCTGCGCCGTCTGGTCAGCAGGGACGCGAATTTCTTTCGCACTGGCGTCGGCCTTTTGCTCGCTTTGCGCGTGCTGGACCGGGAAATTGTCGTAGTAATAACGCATGCGTTCGGCACCGCCTTCAGCGAAGGCGCTGGTGGAGCCGAGGGCGAGCAGGGTGGTGAGGATGATAGTGGTGGTTTTCATGGTGCCTCCTACTGAACAAGTGGGAGTCGGTTCGTCCGTGAAGCAGACCGCGAAAGAAGTCTGCGTCGCGGCCATTAACAATGGGTTAACGCTGGTTCAGCGCAAATATTGCGGCGTATTACAGAAACAACGCGGTGGATAGGCACAAAAAAGGGCCTTCTCGGCCCTTTGTCGTTTTACTTCTGCGCAACTTCCGCCGGATCCGGGTGCTTTGGCTTCATCAAACTGAAGTCAATCAACGCCCGCCGCGGTGCCTGGTACGGGTCGCCAATCAGCAGCTTGCGCGGTACGAAGCTGTCGCTGACCAGGCTTTTACTGCGATCCAGTTCATCGGAACTCAACCCGGCCAGATCCGCCCAAGTGTGAATGAGTTGCGAGCTGCTGTACGGGCGGCTGAGGTCGCCGGCGAAGTTCCAGTCATGGTTTTCCTTCCACTTTGGCGAGGCCCAGGCCATGAACGGGATGGTGTACATCGGCGCGGTCGGTTTGTTTTCGTTGCGGCCCAGCGTGCCGTGGCCGGCGGAGTCGAAGACATCTTCACCGTGGTCGGACAGGTACAGCAGGAAGCCATTCGGGTCGGTTTTGGCGTAGTCCTTGATCAGGCTCGAGACCACGAAGTCGTTGTACAGCACGGCATTGTCATAGCTGTTGTAAGTCGGTACCTGATCGTCACGCACGCCAGCCGGAACGCCTTGGCGATCCTTGAACTTGTCGAACGTCGGCGGATAACGGTACTGATAGCTCATGTGCGTGCCGAGCAGATGCACGACGATCAGCTTGCGCGGCGCGGCATCGGCCAGCGCCTTGTTGAACGGCTCGATGACGTCGCCATCGTATTGCGCCGAGTTCTGGTTGCGGTTGTTGTTCAGGTACACCTGCTCGTCAGCCTGTTCGGAGAAGGTCGTGAGCATGGTGTTGCGCTTGGTCATGGTCTGCTGGTTGGTGATCCAGAAGGTCTTGTAACCGGCCTGTTTCATCACGCTGACCAGCGATGGCGTCGACAGGTACAGATCCGGGTTCTGCTCATCGGCGAAGGTCAGCACTTGCTGCAGCGCTTCGATGGTGTAAGGGCGCGGGGTGATGACGTTGTCGAAAACCGCCAGTTGATCCTTGAGCTTGTCCAGTTCCGGCGTGGTGTTGCGCGGGTATCCGTAAAGACTCATGCGCTGACGGTTGGTCGATTCGCCGATCACCAGCACCAAAGTCGCCGGTTGCCCGGCCGAGGCGTCCTTGAGGTTTTTCAGCGGCGGGATCTTGCTGGCACTGTCGAGCATGCCTTGCATATCCCCCAGCGTTTCCAGATAGCGGTGATACGCCACGGCCATCTGCCACGGCACGGCAGGCTCGATGCGGGTTTCGAATTTCTCGAAGCCTTCAGTGAAATTGCCCATGCGCATGGTTTGCTTGACCAGCGGGTAGCCGACCACTGCGATGACAATCGCCGTCGCCGCTACCAGCGCGCGACCACGCGGCATGTACACCGGACGCAGGCGCGTCCACAGAAAGTAGGCAAACGCGGTATGGACGAGGAACGCCGGGATCATCCACCAGGCGAAATACTGCGTCATGTACTCGCCGGCTTCCGACACGTTCGACTCGAACATGATGAAGATGACGCTCTGCGAGAATTCCTGCTGATAAATGAAGAAGTAACCCAGGCTGGCCATCGAGCAGGCCCACAGCACCACACCGATCATCGCCGCAAGCACGCGGGTCTGTTTGGGGAACAGCAGCATCGGCGCCAGCCACAGCGCGCTCATCACGAATGCCTGACGAAATCCGGTGAAGCCGGACGTGCCAGTCAGCTGGATCAGCAGTTGGGTTATACCCGAGAAATACCAGAAGAAGACGAACAGCCAGATGAATCCGGCCCAGTCGAAACCGGCCGCAGTCGTTTTGCTGCGTTTGAACAATGCCATTCAGCGCTCCAGCTCAATCATCAGACCCACGCCGGAAACGCTTCCATGACACCGACGAACAGAGGCCGTACACGCAGGCACGGCCAGAATGGGGCGGAGTATCCCCAAGGGCTTGTGAAAGATTTGTTAAGCGCCGCTGTTGGTGTGTATCAAGCGGTCAGAGGTGCAACGTGTCGGGAACGACGAGGGCCGTTCCCGAAGCAGGCGAGGATCAGGCGTGGGGTGCGCGCTGCACAACCGGACGCGGTTGCGGCTGCGAGCCCTGGGTCAGTGCGCGCAATTGCGCCAATTCGTGCTTCAACTGGTCGCGCTCGTCTTTCAACTGGCGCAATTCATCGCGACGGATCGTAACGTAGAGGGTTTGTGGCGGCATTGCTGTATGTACTGTGCCCATTGCTCACCTCGCAAATGGCGTGCATCAACTGTAAGTCACTCCTCGTTTTGAGGCGCTTGACTTACTATCGGCGCCAATTTTGATTTCTTTTGCCCTGGAAGGGAACTTTTTTATTTTTCATGGTCGGTGTGTCTTCGGCAGGATTCGGGGCGTTATCACTCTGGATCGGGCACAATGCCCGGAAACTTCATCGCAACGCTCTGGACTAACCTCCATCAGTCGCGTTGGGCTATAACCAATGACACACATTTATTTGTAGTAAGGAGCATCAGCACATGCAACTCGGGATTATTGGACTGGGCCGCATGGGCGGCAATATTGCGCGACGTCTGATGCTCAACGGGCACACCACCGTTGTTTACGACCGCAATACCGCTTTCATCGATAACCTGGTCGCCGAGGGCTCCACTGGCGTCGCCGACTTGCCAGCACTGGTTGCCGGCCTCGACAAGCCGCGCGCGGTCTGGGTCATGCTGCCGGCGGGCGCACCGACCGAAGACACCATCAACACCCTGAGCGAACTGCTTGAGCCCGGCGATACGATCATCGACGGCGGCAACACCAACTACAAGGACGACATTCGTCGCGCCAAGACGCTGAACGAGAAGGGCCTGCACTACATCGACGTCGGCACCTCCGGCGGCGTCTGGGGCCTGGAACGCGGCTATTGCATGATGATTGGCGGCGACGCCGAGACGGTCAAACGTCTGGATCCGCTGTTCGCCGCACTGGCGCCGGGCATGGGCGACATCCCGCGCACCAAGGATCGCAAGTCCGATGACCACCGTGCCGAGCACGGTTACATCCACGCCGGTCCCGCCGGTGCCGGGCACTTCGTGAAGATGATCCACAACGGCATCGAGTACGGCATGATGGCCGCGTTCGCCGAGGGCTTCGACATCCTCAAGACCAAATCCAGCGAACGCCTGCCGGAAGATCAGCGATTTGATCTGAACGTGGCTGATATCGCTGAAGTCTGGCGTCGTGGCAGCGTGGTTTCGTCGTGGCTGCTGGACCTGACTGCCGATGCGCTGGCCAGCGATCCGAAGCTTGACGGCTTCTCCGGCTCGGTCGCCGACAGTGGCGAAGGCCAATGGACCATCGAGGCGGCCATGGAGCAAGCGGTGCCGGTACCGGTGCTGTCCAATTCGCTTTTCTCCCGTTACCGCTCGCGCGGGCAGGGCACCTTCGGTGACAAAATCCTGTCGGCACAACGCTTCGGCTTCGGCGGCCACGTGGAGATTGCCAAGAAATGACCCGTACGATCCGCAGAAAATCCAAGGCAGAACCCGCACCACCGACCACGCTGTTCCTGTTCGGTGCCCACGGCGACCTGGTCAAGCGCTTGCTCATGCCGGCGCTGTACAACCTCAGTCGCGACGGCCTGCTCGACGAGAATCTGCGGATCGTCGGCGTTGATCACAACGCCATTACCGATGAAGCCTTCGCGCAAAAGCTCGAAGACTTCATCCGTACCGAAGTGGCAGCGAAGGTCGGCAAGGGCGATCAGATGCTTGATCCGGCCTTGTGGGCCAAGCTCGCCAAGGGCATCAGCTACGTCCAGGGCGATTTCCTCGA
Organism: Pseudomonas sp. Sample_20; assembly: GCF_004307585.1. Taxonomy (NCBI): domain Bacteria; kingdom Pseudomonadati; phylum Pseudomonadota; class Gammaproteobacteria; order Pseudomonadales; family Pseudomonadaceae; genus Pseudomonas; species Pseudomonas sp. Sample_20. The sequence continues at coordinate 84,547 of NZ_RCOA01000122.1, forward strand.
CGACAGCACTTATTCAGCCCTGGCGGCGAAAATCGCCGACAGCGGCACTGGCAATGCGGTGTTCTACCTGGCCACCGCGCCGCGCTTCTTCAGTGAAGTGGTGCGCCGTCTCGGCAGCGCCGGTTTGCTTGAAGAAACGCCCGAAGCGTTCAGAAGGGTGGTGATCGAGAAGCCGTTCGGCTCCGATCTGCACACTGCCGAAGCCTTGAACGCTTGCCTGCTCAAGGTCATGAGCGAAAAGCAGATCTACCGGATCGACCATTACCTGGGCAAGGAAACCGTGCAGAACATCCTGGTCAGCCGGTTCTCCAACAGCCTGTTCGAAGCGTTCTGGAACAACCATTACATCGACCACGTGCAGATCACTGCGGCGGAAACCGTCGGCGTGGAAACCCGTGGCAGTTTTTACGAACACACCGGCGCACTGCGCGACATGGTGCCCAATCACCTGTTCCAGTTGCTGGCCATGGTCGCCATGGAACCGCCGGCTGCTTTCGGCGCTGACGCGGTGCGCGGCGAGAAAGCCAAAGTGGTCGGGGCGATTCGTCCCTGGTCGACGGAGGAAGCCCGGGCCAACTCGGTGCGCGGCCAGTACAGCGCCGGCAAGCGCGATGACCAGCCATTGAAGGGTTATCGCGAAGAAGCCAACGTCTCGCCCGACAGCACCACGGAAACCTACGTGGCGCTCAAGGTGATGATCGATAACTGGCGCTGGGTCGGCGTGCCGTTCTATCTGCGCACCGGCAAGCGCATGAGCGTGCGCGACACCGAGATCGTCATCTGTTTCAAACCGGCGCCGTACGCACAGTTCCGCGACACCGAAGTCGACGAGTTGCAGCCGACTTACCTGCGTATACAGATCCAGCCAAACGAAGGCATGTGGTTCGACCTGCTGGCCAAGCGCCCGGGGCCGGCACTGAACATGGCTAATATCGAGCTGGGTTTTGCGTATAAGGATTTCTTCGAGATGCAGCCGTCGACTGGCTACGAAACCTTGATCTACGACTGCCTGACCGGCGATCAGACGCTGTTCCAGCGTGCCGACAACATTGAGAACGGTTGGCGAGCGGTGCAGCCTTTCCTTGATGCCTGGCAGCAGGATGCGAGCGTCGAGACGTATGCGGCCGGCGAAGATGGCCCGCAAGCCGCCGAAGATCTGCTGACTCGCGATGGTCGCGTCTGGCACAGCCTGGGATGAGTGATTTGTCGAAACAACCGATACGTTTTCTGCTCAGCGACATGGACGGCACACTGTTGCTGCCGGATCACACGCTGAACCAACGCACCATCGAAGCTGTGCGCTCGCTGCGCGATGCCGGCGTGCTGTTCAGCCTCGCCAGCGGCCGCCCGCCGAAAGCCATGTTGCAGCAGATCGAGGCGCTGGGCGTTGATTTGCCGACAGCGGCGTTCAATGGCGGCACCATCGTCAAACCGGACGGCACACTGTTGGCCGCGCATTATCTGCCGGCCACGACCGCGCTGATTGCTCTGGCGCAGTTTGCCGATCAACCGGAGGTGGAAATCTGGGTGTTCAGTGGCGGCGACTGGCTGCTCAAGGACCCGCACGGGCCGATGGTCCCACGTGAACAGAGCGGCCTCGGCTATCCGCCGGTGGTGGTCGAGAGTTTCGAACCGTATCTGGAGCGCATCGACAAGATCGTTGCCACCAGCAACAACACTGAGTTGCTGATTGAGCTGGAGGCGCAGCTGTTGCCCAAGGTCAACGGCATGGCGCAAGTGTCGCGCTCGCAGCCGGTGTATCTGGACGTCACTGCGCTTGAGGCCAACAAAGGCACCGCGCTGACAACCATTGCCGAATACCTCGGCGTGCCGCTGGAGCAAACCGCTGTCATCGGCGACGGCGGCAACGACCCGGCGATGTTCAAATGCGCCGGCTTGTCGATTGCCATGGGGCAGGCGGAAGAGGCGGTGAAGCGTCAGGCGGATGTCGTCACCGCTGCCAACACCGCAGACGGCGTGGCTTTGGCGATCGAGCAGTACATCCTCCCGCGCTGATCCACTCCTACATGGGTTTTGCGGTGTTTGATCGTTCCCACGCTCTGCGTGGGAATGCAGCCCGGGACGCTCTGCGTCCCAATCAAAAGATCGCAGCCTTCGGCAGCTCCTACACATCGCTAGTCGTTATAGCCAATAGCTCACCGCATACCAGCCCAGCAGTCCCATCACCACGGTATACGGCACCGCCATCCACACCATGCGCCCGTACGACAGACGTACCAGCGGCGCGATCGCCGAGGTCAGCAGGAACAGAAACGCTGCCTGACCATTCGGTGTCGCCACACTCGGCAGATTGGTGCCGGTGTTGATCGCAATCGCCAACGTTTCGAAGTGCTCGCGAGTCATGTGCCCGGCAAGAAAAGCCTGTTTCACCTCAGTGATGTAAATGGTCGCGACAAATACGTTGTCGCTGATCGCCGAGAGCAGGCCATTGGCGATGAACAACATGCCCGGCTGTTGATCCATCGGCAACGCCAAGACCCACTCGATGAGTGGGACGAACAGATGCTGATCGTGAATGACTGCCACCACGGCAAAAAATACCACCAGCAGCGCGGTAAACGGCATGGCGTCCTTGAATGCGCTGCCCAGGCGATGCTCGTCGGTGATGCCGGTAAATGCAGTGATCAACACAATCACCATCAAACCGATCAGGCCGACTTCAGCCAGGTGAAACGCCAGGCAACCAATCAGAATCAACGCCGCCGCGCCTTGCACCAGCAGCGCCGCCGTCTGACGAGGCGTGCGTTTGGCGTTGTCCTCGGCAGCGTAGTTGGCCAACACGGCGCGGACGTTGTCCGGCAGCAGTGTGCCGTACCCGAACCAGCGCAGCTTCTCCAGCAGCACGCAAGTGACCAGACCCGCCACCAGTACCGGCAGCGACACCGGGGCTACCTTCTGGAAGAACTCGCCGAAATGCCAGCCCATCTCATGGCCAATCAACAGGTTCTGCGGCTCACCGACCAAGGTGCAGACGCCACCGAGCGCTGTGCCGACCGCGCCGTGCATCAACAGGCTGCGCAGGAAAGCGCGGAATTGATTCAGGTCCTCATGGTGTCGCGACGGTAAATGCTCATCGTCACCGAATTCGCTGTCCTTACGTGGATCGTTGCCCGACGCGACCCGGTGATACACCGAGTAGAAGCCGACAGCCGCACTGATGATCACCGCCGTCACGGTCAACGCATCAAGAAACGCCGAAAGAAATGCCGACAAGAAGCAGAACATCAGCGCCAGAATGGCTTTTGAACGCACGCCCAACAGGAGCCGCGAGAAGAGAAACAGCAGCAGATCTTTCATGAAGTAGATGCCGGCAACCATGAACATCAGCAGCAGGATCACCGGAAAGTTGTGCAGCAACTCATCGTAGAGCGCTTGCGGCGTGGTCATCTTCAACAGCAACGCTTCAATCAACAGCAGGCCGCCGGGCATCAACGGATAACACTTGAGCGCCATGGCCAGGGTGAAGATGAATTCGATCACCAGCAACCAGCCTGCGGCGACCGGGCCGATGGTGAATAGCACCACGGCGTTGAGAATGAGAAAACCGACGATGGTCGCCTTGTACCAGCGTGGCGATTGCCCGAGGAAGTTGTGCGCGAACGCCTGGGCGATTGAACCGGACATCGGCTGCTCCTTTTATTTAGAAGCGCGAAAGTTGCCGGATGTTTCAAGGAAGATCAAGTCGCCGATAATCTCGATCCTGTTGAATGCTCTATGGATTCAGATAACGCGCAACCATTGCCCGGTAGTTGCCATCCAGCGAATAGCCACCAACCACAATTGCGCCGTCAGTTTGTACGGCCAGAGAATTGGCTGTATCGAGACTTCGCCCCAGTCGCGTGCGCAACCAACCGTGGCCCTGGCCGAACGCTGGATCGAGACTGCCGTCAGCTTGATAACGGGCGACCATGAAGTCGGCTTCAACCCCGCCGATGGTCGCGCCCACGGCAACGATGCGGCCATCGCTCATCAACCGGGCGGCGTTCCATTGGCATCCGCTGGGACCGATGTCCACCACCTGTGGTTGGCCATGATGACAGTGCAGATCCGGTCGACCGTTGGCGTGCAGGACAAACGTCAAACAGCGGATTGGATCGCGGCTGCTGCCGAAGCAATAAAGCCTGTCGTCGGATTCAATGATCTGGCTGACCTGAGCGCTATTGCCGTGGGCCTTGAAGGCCATGAAGCCATCGACGGCGAAGCGCTCATCCAGGCTGCCATCGGGCCGGTACACCGCCAGCAGGCCTTGCTGAGGAAAGTCGATGGAGCCTGCGACCACGACGCGCCCATCCTTCTTCAACAGCAGCGTACTCAGCCAGGTATTGAGCAGCAGGTGGCGGACCACGACGAATCCGCGTCCATTGAAGGATTCGTCGAGCCGGCCATCGGCATGCAGGCGAATCAGCATCCCGGCGTGGTCGGCAAGGCTGAAATGATGGTTGGCGATCAGCAGAATACGGCCGTCTTCCTGCACCACAAAGTCACAGGCTTCGACGCCCGGCACGCCCGGCGGCAACCAGTTGTCGCGGGTGCCCATGGACAGCTCGCCGGGCAGTCGCACCACCTGGAAACCGTCATCGCCGAAGAATCGGTCTGGCTGGCCGTTGGCATCGAACAGGGCGAGGGCGGGCAGGGTGCGTCGGGTATCTTCATAATGCAGGCCGGCCAGCAGAATCTTGCCGTCGGCTAACACCTGAACCTTGCCGGCCTTGGCTTCGAAACCCTCGACAAAGCTGCCGATCACGCTGCCCTGAATGCCGAACGACAAATCCGCCGACCCATCGGCCAGCAGCCGCGCCAGGCCAAAACGGCTTCCCTTGGATGTACCGACCTTGGCCGCGACCAGAATCCGACCCTGTGCATCGAGCGTGACATGTTGAGTCTGGCTGGACAAACTGCCGGCAAAGTACACCTGCGCAACACCGCCAATGGCGAATGTCGGGTCGAGCGAACCGGGGGCGGTCCATGCAGTAGGCAGCGCATAAGGGCTCAGGGTGGACATGCACGCGTCTCCTTGTGCCTGAGCCGATACCCAGTGGTTGGGCGGCTGACTGCACGAGCGAAACATTCAATCCCCGAAACGCGATAAGTACAACTGGGTGAACTAACAGAAGGACGGTCGCACTGTGCCAGAACAGTGTCTTGTTGAACCACTCGCAAGCGAGCCAAGTACTTTGGATGAAACGGCACTGCAACTACGTTAATTGTTCGGCTACGCATACAACAAGGGCGGATGACTTTAACGTCATCCGCCCTTGTTCGGTTATCAGTGTGGCATCGACCAGGATTGCAACTTGTGGCCGTCTTCGCTCAGCTCGGCGCGGGCCTGCTGCAGCAGTTGTTCGAGTTGCGCCGGGTCAGAGTAGGCGCTGCTCGGGATCTGTTTGCGACCGATGTGGGAGTTGGTGCGGTCGACGACGGTCAGGCTCAGTTCGCCATTGCCGTCTTGTGGCGCCCAGGCCACGCACTGGAAAGGCTTGAAGGCGTGGTTGGCAATCAAAAGTGCTTCGTTGATACGCAGCGGGGCAGTCATGGGGTCTTCTCTCTATTCGCGCCCAATCAAGTGATGTGCCGTCGGTTGGGCTTACCGTGCGGCGGGTTACTTGTACTGATGCACGCAACCGGGGGGCGGGTCACACATGAAACAAAGAAATTTCAGGTTCTTTACATAACGTAAGTTCGTTTCGTTAATCCTGCACCCGTCCCAACACCGCGCTGAATTCACCCCTCACCCCAGCCCTCTCCCCGAGGAGAGGGAGCCGATTTGTGGGCTTTTCAAACTCGAGTTCGGCTTGGTCTTTCGGATCGGCGTACCTCGCGTAAACACCTCGGTCAGTTCCCTCTCCCTTGGGAGAGGGGCTAGGTTGAGGGGCCACTCTTTGACTCACCGCAAATAGTCGATAGCTAACTAACAACCAACTTTCTTATAACTCTTTTAATACCTGCCCTATAAGCAATCGGTACAAGCCGCCGTCAAAATCTTGCTAGTGTTACAACCGGGTCTGCCAAATGACTGTTTTTACGATCATTTATCAAATTTGGCGCCAAGGAACAGTCATGAGCGAAGCGCCTGCGTCGAGACGTTTACTGGTGGTCGATCCGTGTGACGACTGCTATCGCCTGTTGCCCGGATTGCGCGCCATAGGCTGGGATGTCGACAGTTGTAATCTGGAAAACGCCGCATCCCGCGCCTGTGACGTCGGCCTGCTGCGCTTGCAGCCTTACCACCTGGAACGTCCAGAAGCGGTCAAAGAACTGATCAGCCGCAGCGGCACCGAATGGATTGCCGTGCTCAATCAGGAAGTCCTGCGCTTACAGAACGTCGGCGATTTCGTTTGTGAATGGTTCTTCGACTTCCACACCTTGCCCTTCGATGTCTCCCGCGTCCAAGTCACACTCGGCCGCGCGTTCGGCATGGCGCGCCTGCGCGGGCAGGGCACGATTCACGTCGATCAGCCGGAGCACGAACTGCTCGGCGACAGCAAGCCGATCCGCGAACTGCGCAAACTGTTGAGCAAACTGGCCCCGACCGAATCGCCCGTGCTGATTCGCGGCGAAAGCGGCACCGGCAAAGAGCTGGTCGCGCGCACCCTGCACCGACAATCCCAGCGTCACAACAAACCGTTTGTAGCGATCAACTGCGGGGCGATTCCCGAGCATTTGATTCAGTCAGAATTGTTCGGCCACGAGAAAGGCGCGTTCACCGGCGCACACCAGCGCAAGGTCGGACGCATCGAAGCGGCCAATGGCGGCACGTTGTTCCTCGATGAAATCGGCGACCTGCCGCTGGAATTGCAGGCCAATCTGCTGCGCTTTCTCCAGGAGAAGCACATCGAGCGGGTTGGCGGCAGTCAGCCGATACCGGTGGACGTTCGCGTGCTGGCCGCAACCCACGTTGACCTGGAAGCGGCGATCGAGAAAAAGCGCTTTCGTGAAGACCTTTATTACCGGCTCAATGTCCTGCAAGTGGTCACCGCACCGCTACGCGAGCGCCATGGCGATCTGTCGATGCTGGCCAACCATTTTTCGCACTTCTACAGCCACGAAACCGGGCGGCGGCCACGCAGCTTCAGCGAAGATGCATTGATTGCCATGGGCAAGCATGACTGGCCGGGTAACGTGCGCGAGCTGGCGAACCGGGTACGGCGGGGGCTGGTGTTGGCGGAGGGGCGGCAAATCGAGGCGCGGGATTTGGGGTTGATCAGTCAGCACTCTGTCGCAACGCCGATGGGCACGCTTGAGGATTACAAGACCAGGGCGGAACGGCAGGCGTTGTGTGATGTGTTGAATCGGCACAGTGATAATTTGAGTGTGGCCGCGAAAGTTTTAGGGGTTTCGCGGCCAACTTTTTATCGGTTGTTGCATAAGCATCAGATTAGGTGAATGCGGCAAGCTCCCGCCAATACCTAGCTAAAATGCTTCATCATATGTTTTTAGTCTAAGGTTTTTTATGGATAAAATTTGGGAGGAAAACGCATACAGAATCAACATAAGTGTATTCGGTGTAGAGGACGCCTCCGAGCGAAAGCGGACTATCATTGGTTGCCATGACCCACTAGCACGTAAATCTAAATTTTCTCTTGCATTGTTTTGGGCAAGAAAAGACGTTGTCGGAGCTGCGGATCTATAGTCGAAACTGAATTCAAGTTGAGTGCCCGTTTGGATGTTTTGGAAGCATTTGGAAAGGTAAATGCCGTGCGAGGCCCCAGATATAGATCTTGTTTCCAAGAAATATTCGCTCGAAGAGAAAACAATATTTGATAGCGCGTTGGTAGTAGACTGTGCCCAACGATTCCAATTGTAATTTTCAAACGTAGTCAAATCATCCAGAAAAACCCCGAACTTCGGTATTGGCATGCTCGACTGCAGCAACTCACCAATCACCAGCGTCATACTCTGCACTGGCGTCGGCTGTCCATCGACAATCAGGCTGTATATCAACTCCACACTGCGCTGCAGATTTGCCCCGGTGACGGAGAAATCAATGTCGAATTGCACTTTCGATTGTCCCGCCACCGGCTTCTGCTGGGGAGGTACTGAGCCGGCGCCGGGTGTGCCGGCGATTTCCAGTTTTACCTCGTGATTTGCGTCAAACGCGGCGGTGTCAAATACCACGGTAAAGCCATTCTGATGCCGGTTCGGGTCAAGTTTGTAATCCGGCGCCTCGACAACCGTTGGCGGTTTCAACTGACTGACTTCGCCAGTGATTGGAACAACAACGTCATTGGACGGACGCGCAGGTACATTAGCGCGGAGTAACTTGTAGTTGGTCGTGGCCGAGCCATTGACCATGGCCCTGATCGAGGCATTGGCCAGCTTGAAATCGAAGTGCCCAGGCACGGCGCCGACCGTGTGTACCAATGGTCCGATCGTGACAGGTACTCCCTCAGGTGTCTGGCCGGTGCACCTTAGTTCGATCTCCTCTCCAATCTGGAAATCCGGCGGGGTGAAATAAACCCGTGCATCGGCGTCGCTCGTACCCAGAACCTTCAGGTCGATGGTGGTGACGTTCTGGTTGTTGACCCAGATTGTTGCCGCCGGCAAGCGGCTGATGGTCAGGGGATCAGGGCTCAGCGTGTAGAGCAGGCCGGAATGGCCGTCCTCGCTGTCGCGATCCAGGCCGCCTGGCCGTGTGAGCTGGACCCACATACGCAACACCGGCTCGGAGCTCACTGGCTCCTGACCCAAGCGTTTCACCGTGTAAAAGACGAGTGCTGCGCCATTGGTGACCTGGGCCCTGGGGATTTTGAATTCCAGCCGTTGATTCAGATTGTTTTCATCGACCGGTATTGTCCCGACATTGACGCCGTTATAAGACATTTGGCATTTGTCTTTCAATGCCATGCCTATCCACGGATCTACGAAAATCCGCAAATCATCCTTGTCGGTATCCAGCGATATGCCTGCGTGATAGTTCTCCGGCGTCTGCAAGTCGACCTTACCCTGTATGAAGGGAGGGCTCAGGGCAAGAATGCGGTTTTCATCCAGCGGCTGGCTCATGGCAGTGCTCCGTTATGGGCCCGGTTGCAAGGTGCCAGGCGCTGGAGTCATGAAAGCGGATTTGTGGGCAGGGCGCACCTGTCAGATCTGACAGGTGCGGGTCTGTTTCCGATGAGTGGTCGATTTTTGGACTGGCGATAATAATCGTAAAGATGAAAAGTTCGCCCGCCGATTAGCTGAGCGAGGATTACGAAACCCGGGCGAAGCGGCAGGCGATCGTGATGGATTGAATCGGCATAGCAATAATTTTGAGTATGGTCGCGAAATCCTGGGAGTTTCGCGGCCTACTCATTATAGATTGATGCATAGGCCTGGTGTTAGATGAGTACCGCAATCCCCGCTAACTGAAATTAAAGTGCTATTCATGTTTTTTCAGTCGAAGGTTCTTTATAGAAAAACTTTGTATAGTGTTCACGTACAAAAGCAGCATAAGTGTTTTCGGCGTGGAGTACGCCGCCGAGCGAAAGGGGATAACAAATGATTGCCATGATTCGCTAGCAGGAAAGTCGTGATACGTACGAACATTATTTTGAACAAGAAAAGCCGTCATTGACGTTGCGGATCGGAATTCGAAACTTAACTCAAACTGTGTGTCCGTCTCGACTTCTTGATAAGACTTGCAAAGATAAACTCCGAATTGGTAGCCCTGTGCAAATATTGCTTTCAAGAAGTACTCGTTCGAAGAAAGAACGATGTTGGATGGCTGGTAAGTCGTAGCTTGAGCCCAATGATTCCAGTTGTAGTTATCAAACGTAGTCAAATCATCCAACCCAGCCTTGACCCCATAACTTCTCACCCGACACTCCACCGCCTCACCCTCAACCGCCCCCTCATACAACCCAACCTTCAAAACAACAGCCAACCTCGAATCCGCCTTACACCCCCGCAACCACTCCACCTCAGCCAGATAACTTAACCCCACCCCCTGATCATGCGCTGCCCCCACAAACTGCTGCTTGACCCGCTCACCACCCCCCGCAAACGTCTCCACATACTCCAACCAAATCGGACACCCGGCGCACTGGAACGGCCAAGCCTCACACAAAACCTTGGTGTCATCCTTGATCAACCCAACATCCAGCACTTCACCATCAAACCCTTCGAGCTTCGGTATTGGCATACTCGACTGCAGCAACTCACCAATCACCAGCGTCACGCTCTGCACAGGTGTCGGCTGTCCATTAACTATCAGGCTGTATATCAACTCCACACTGCGCTGCAGATTTGCCCCGGTGACAGAGAAATCAATGTCGAATTGCACTTTCGACTGTCCCGCCACCGGCTTTTGCTGGGGAGGTACTGAGCCGGCGCCGGGTGTGCCGGCGATTTCCAGTTTTACCTCGTGATTTGCGTCAAACGCGGCGGTGTCAAATACCACGGTAAAGCCATTCTGATGCCGGTTCGGGTCAAGTTTGTAATCCGGCGCCTCGACAACCGTTGGCGGTTTCAACTGACTGACTTCGCCAGTGATTGGAACAACAACGTCATTGGACGGACGCGCAGGTACATTAGCGCGGAGTAACTTGTAGTTGGTCGTGGCCGAGCCATTGACCATGGCCCTGATCGAGGCATTGGCCAGCTTGAAATCGAAGTGCCCAGGCACGGCGCCGACCGTGTGTACCAACGGTCCGATCGTGACAGGTACTCCCTCAGGTGTCTGGCCGGTACACCTTAGCTCGACCTCGTCTCCAATCTGGAAATCCGGCGGGGTGAAATACACCCGGGCATCGGCGTCGCTCGTACCCAGTACCTTCAGGTCGATAGTGGTGACGTTCTGGTTGTTGACCCAGATTGTTGCCGCCGGCAAGCGGCTGATGCTCAGGTCTACATTCACATAGGTGACTTTCGACCATGGCGCGTTCGGATCCGGCAGATTGCCGACCCGGTCGAACACCTGATAACTCACTTCGATGTTCCTGCCGTTGCCTTCGTCTCTGATGACTTTTTCGGTGAAGGTGAGAAAGATCGGATTATTGACCGGATCTTCGACTTGCTCTCTGGTGACTGGATAGTAGGACACCAACTGGTCACCCCAGCGCCCGATAATTCGGTCGAATGTGGCGCAGTTTACGTAGCTCGCCAACAGCTTGACGCCCAGCTTGGCCATTTCGGCATCCACCCCCTTCGACGGGTCCGGATCCAGCGTGTACACGAGACCGGAATTCCCCGGTTCACTGTCGCTGTCATCGCCGCCGGGCCGGGTGAATTTGACCAGCATCAGTATTTCCTGGGATTTCACAGGCTGCTGATGTGGCCGGGTTACTTTGTAAAACGCGTAAGCGTCGCCGTTGGTGATTTGACCTGCCGGGATCTGGAACAGCAGCTGTTTATTGAGATTGGTGTCATCAATTTCTATCGTTCGAACCGGCAAGAGCGAGTTATCCCAGTAGAAGGCGCTCTTGTCTCCAATACTCTGGTTGACCCAAGGATCGACGACAGCTGTCAGGTAACCCGTTCTCACGGCTTCCAGTGAAATACCGCCGTGATACGCCTCTGGTGTTTCCAGATCAGTTGCCATGGGAATTTTTGGAGGAAACAAATCTGCAGCGAGAAGAATGGTCATGGCAAATCTCCTGAGCCCGGGCTGGTCACGGGCGACCAGACGCTGGAGCTATCAGAAGTTATTTCTGCGAAAAGCGCACCTGTCAGATCTGACAGGTGCGGACGTGTTTCCGATGAGTGGTCACCAGCAAGAGCCTGAGAATCAAAATATCGCAGCCTTCGGCGGCTCCTGCAGGGATTACTCGAATCCCAATGCAGGAGCCGCCAAAGGCTGCGATCTTTTGCTTTTGCCTAGAAGTAATACGGGAATTTCAGGCTGAACGAAAAGTCCGGCGCATCATCGGTCATGCCGATCGACAAGTTCGGCACGATCGTCAGGTTGTCGGTCGCCGCAATCGTCATGCCGACGTTGAAGTAACCAGCGTTCGCGTCACTGGAAACCACCGATTCCCAATCGCCGCCGTCCTGTTTCAGCTTGCTCTTGCGTTGCACCAGGTCGGAGACCGAGAACGACATACTCATCTTCTCGTTGAGCGCGAAGGCGATACCGGCGCCGATCTGGAAGCTGTCGCCGATGCGCACTTTGCCCGGGTTTTTCTGATTGACCGTGGAGCTGATGTCGTCGAACGACTCCTCGAGGTTGTGGGTGTAGGAAAGGCTGCCGAACAGCACCGCCGGGTCGAACGTCTTGACCAGCGAGATACCCGGCGTGATCGACCAGACGCCGTTGCCGGTGGGCAGGGTGTCGGGGACGAACAGGTTGGAGTTGGCGTCGGTCTGGCGCAGTTTGATGCCGAACGGGTCTTTGCCGGTCGGCGCCTTGACGCGCAAGGTGACGACGGCGTCCGGGGTGTTGACCGACTCGTCGAGGAACTTGTAGGCGATACCGAAGTTGACGTCGCCAATGGTTGGATCCTTGGTCACGGTTTCTTCGGTTGTTACGCCAGCCGCGCCCTCGTTGCCGCCGCCGGATTGATACGTCGACTCGCGATAGATCACCGGCACGTTCAGGTCGAACTGCCAGCGGTTATCGAAGTTGTAGCGGCCGGTGAGGTCCAGGGTCCAGGTGTCGGCCTTGATCCGGTCGAGGTTGATGTTGCCGAGGAAAATCGAATCCAGCGCAAGGAAACCGTTGAGGATCAACTGGCGGGTGTCGTAGCGCGAATAGGTCAGGCCGGTTTCCACGCTGAACTTGCCGCCGCCAAAGAAACCGCTGGCTTCGTCATACAGGTTGGAAACGCTCTGCGCCGGTTGTGAATCATCGGCCAGCGATTGACCGTAGGAAGCGCCGCTGCCCCCGGCGGCGCCTCCCGATGCAGCGGCCGCTCCGGTGCCTGTGGCGGCTCCGGCGACGCGATTGCCTTTCATGTCGGACGGCGATTTGGCCAGCCGTTTTGGCGGTGGGGCGGCGGGTGTTTCTTCTACCTGGCGGACCCGTTGTTCAAGTACCGCCAGCGCTTGTTGTTGTTGTTCGTATCGTTGTCTCAGTTCCAGAAGTTCCCGTTTCAGGACTTCTACATCGGCGTCGGGTGCTGCTTGCAGCATTGCCGCCGGGAGAAGGGTACTCAAACACACTGCGGCACGCAGTGATACTGATCGATACATGAATAAGCCGTCCCTTTAAGCCCAATGATCGAGACTCAGCGTAGTTCAATATCCGATATTGCGTAGGGCCCCGAGTTGGGTCAGGTTGCAATCCAGTGCACCGGCGCTTCTGCCGTTATTGTTAAGTACGACGTTGAGTTGCGTAAGGTTGTTGACCACGTTGGCGCTGCCCAGCAAACGGGTGTTCTGCAGCAGCCCGCCCTGGGCGACTTGTTGCAGTGCTGTGCCTTGATTGCCGCTGGCCTGAATGGCCATTTGCACGCCACCGCCATTGGCCGAAACCGCGACACTGCCGGCGCCGTTGCTGCCAGTAATGGTTTGTCCGGCGATGAGGGCCTGGCCCTGCGACGGCACCAGTGCCGGGGCCTGGCTGGCTTCGCTGACGTTGATCGCGACGTTGTTGCTGGCGGTGTTGCCATCGCCGGCGGCGCGTACGCTTTGCGTCACACCCTGGCTGCTATTGAGGCCGGCGCCGCCGATGACAGTGCCGGTGCCCAAGGTGGGGGTGCTGCCGTTGCCCGACTCCTTGATGGTCGAGACATAGAATTCCGGTTTGACGGTTGCAGCCTGGATCTGCATCGAGGTCGCGGCCCCGATCAAGTCGCCGCTGGCATTGCGCCAGGTGCTGCTCATGACGATGCCGAAGCTGATGATCCGCCCCGGCATGACGTAACGACCGCGCAGCTCGGCGAGCTCCTGGTCCTTGATTTCGATGGGTTTGAATCCGGCATGGGCTAAACCTGACGCACTCGCTGCCAGGCAGGCGGCGGCCAGCCAGTATGAGCTTTTCATCTGCTGCTCCCGGGACATCCAGTCCCATTCTCTAACTCGGCGATTAAAAGAAGTCGCTCTGAATGAACCCGAAATCCATCAATTCCGCATCTTTGACCGGGTTGAAACTGTCCAGCGAGTTCTTCGCCGTCAGCGGCACGGGAGGGCTGCGCAAGGCGTTGGCCTTGTCGTAACCGGGGCCGACGATGGCAAAGACAATGCCGTTCCAACCTTTGACAAAGTCGTCGTGCTTGTAGCGCTTGTGGCCGAGAACCGGGTCACCGATGTAGACCCAATCCTTGTCCGAGCGCTGCAGGACGACGAAATGCTTGTAGCCACGAATGTCCATCAGAACCACCACCGGAATGGTCACCGCTTCGAGTTTCTCGGGCGGGATCCGGTAGCCACGGGCACGCATGCCGATGCTTTCTACGTAGCGCTTCATGTCGAGCATGGAGAAACCCTGGGTTCGCACCAGGTCCTGGTCAGCGTTGACCAGCATGCCTTTGATGATTTGCTCCTCATCGACGTCGAGCCAATAGGCCTGGCGCAGGACCGTTGCCAGTGCAGCAGCGCCGCAGCTGAAGTCGGTTTTCTGTTCGACGATGTCGGCAAACTTGCGCTCACGAATGCTTTGCACGTCCTTGTAGACCAGCACGCCACCCGGCAGGGCAGCCACGGGCATCTGGGCCGCCTGAGTCAGGCCGCACAGACAAAGCAGAGCGAGGAGGGCAGGAGTCCGCATGATCGAATACGCCTTGTGGAACCGAGGAAAAGCCCCGTTGCCGGGGCTTTCGTTTCGATCGCGATTACATGCAGGCTTTGCAACCTGCGGCGATGGACAGCGAGTTGCTTTGTTGGTTGCCCACACCCGCCGAGACGTTGGCTCCGCCGTTGCCGGAGAAGTTGTTCATCGAGTTGGTCATGTTGGCGTTGTTGACGACTGGAGTTTTCCAGCCATCTTTGGTCAACACTTGTTGGGTGGTGACGCCAGCGAGGCCAAAAGTACCCACGGCTTCGAACTTGGCTTTCTGATCATCGTTGCCGCCATGGCCGCCGCCACGGTTGCCCCAACCGCCGTGGTTGTCGTCTTCGATGGTCGCAGTGCCTTTGGCTTTGAATACGCCAGCGGCTGCATAAGTACCGGTGAGGGTGTCGGTTTTGTAAGCCTGCACGCCTTTGTTTTCCACGACCAGGCCAGTCGAGGACTGGTTGGCAGAGGCAGCGGCCTGCGCTACACGACCACCGGAAACGGCGATGGCGAGGTTGTTTTTCTGTTGGTTGAAGTTGCCCGAGCTCACGTTGATGCCGATGTTGCCGGAACCATTGTTGCCTGCATTGCTGAGCGTGGCGTTGTTGAAGGTGGACGAGTTTTTCACGTAGTTGTTGTTGTTCACCTGAGTCGCGCTCGAGGCGGCAACAGCATTGCCGAAGATGAAGCTTTCGTCAGCGGTGGCCAGTGCAGCAGCGTTGTCCTGCTGGTTGCCGTCGCCAGCGGCGACGTTGGCGCCCATGTTGCCGTTGGAGCCGTTGAGCGAGTCGCTGGCATTGGCGTTGTTCAGGGTGCCCTGGTTTTTCACCACGTTGCCGTCGCTGTTTTGTGCGTCGAGTACAGCGGCGCCGGCGCCTGCGGTGATCTGCAGCAGTTGTTCAAGATTCGGACCTTGTGGCT
Source organism: Pseudomonas sp. Sample_20 (assembly GCF_004307585.1). Classification (NCBI taxonomy): domain Bacteria; kingdom Pseudomonadati; phylum Pseudomonadota; class Gammaproteobacteria; order Pseudomonadales; family Pseudomonadaceae; genus Pseudomonas; species Pseudomonas sp. Sample_20. Next base: position 100,118 of record NZ_RCOA01000122.1, read on the forward strand.
GGCCGTGACCATTGCCATGTCCATTGCCGTGCCCGTTACCATGATCATTGTCACCACGGCCGCCAGCCTGTGCTGCCATTGCCATCACTGCTGCGAGTGCGAAAACCAGTGGTTTGAGAGCCATTGTAGGTTTCATGGTTGTTTCTCCGTCGTGCTTATTAGTTGGTTAAGTGTTGGGACTTTTCTAATTGCACTGCTTTTTGTTTGGGTCAGTCTGCGACCCGGATGCTCAGGGTGTTAGCCATGCGGTTCCCCACCCCGGCACTCTGGTTCACCTGGATTACCCCACGGCTGCCGGTGAAGGCCTGATCACTGGTCGTGACCTGGCGACTGCCGATTGCGGTACCAGTTGCTCCTGAGCTCGGTAAAAACGCCACGTTCTGTTGCGAAAGGGCGCTGTCGTCAACGCTCTGCGGGCCGGCACTGATGCTGACGCGCGTAACGTTGGCCATTTGATTGTTGGCACCGGCGCCCTGGTTCACACCGAGGATGCCGTTGCCATTGCTGAAAGAGTTGCCGCCAATGTTGGCGCTCGCGTCGATGGCGCGGCTGGCGGGCGTGTCGATGGTTTGCCTGACGTTGGTGGTGGCATGGGCTTCGGTGCCGATGGCAATCGCCTTGGTGTTGGCTTGTTGCATCTGGTCACCGGCGGCCTGGTTGACGTTGAAGTTGCCGCGATACTGTGCGCCGGAATCCTGAATATTGGCCTTGTTCACTGAAGCCGAATCGGCCATGGCGCTGGTGCAGCCGAGCAGGGCGAGAAGCAGCAGGGTGCGATTCATGTCATTGGCCTCCGGCCATGCGAGTCAGAGGCGCCAGCCCGGTGCTCATCGCCCGGTTGACCGTGTTCGAGATAGACGCCCCGGAGCCGCCGCCGCTGCCCGTGCGCATACCGGGCAGGCCGTTCTGGTTGGTCAGGGTGTTCATGCCGGGCAGGTTGGAGCTGGGCGTGGTCATGTTGCCGCGAATCGATGAGCCGCTGGCGACACTGGCGAAATCACCGTCAGTGAGTTCGGTACTGCTGAGGGTCTGGTTGATCCGCGCCGAAGGGTTGGCGTTGACCGTGGTCGGATAGGGGTCTTTGCCGCCATTGCGACCGATCGCGATGGGTTGAACGTCGCGGTTGAGGACGATCACTCCATTGCCTTCGGCCTGGGCGCTGGCACTGATCAATGCGCTGGCGGCTGATCCGATCAGCAGGAGGCAGGTCAGGCTTTTATTGAAATTCCCCACGGCTGCAATTCCTTCTTCAGTGGGCTGGGTTATTCAGCGTTGTGAAGGAGAGAGCGAAAGCTGTGCCGGTTTTGAGTTGTTCAGTTATTTCAATGGCTTAGGTGTTTTCGAGGAGTGCTCGAAGCGAGTACTGTTTCAGCGCTGAGACACATGTAGGGGCGCTTGAAAGGTACTTGACGTCGGAAAGCTCTGGAACAAGGGTTTGCGCCGATGTGTTTCATCGGCGTAACAGGTGACGTGACGGAGTGATGAACAGCGTTTGGACGGGGGCTTTGCGCGGTGAGGAGTGTTTCAAAAACGGACAGTTTCGTCCCAAGGCGGCTCAGCTGGACAGCAAAAGCTCGACCGCGGCAAAGGCCTGGGCATGCCGCTCGGCCCAATTGCCCTCGATAACTTGCAATGGCTGTTGATGCTCAATCAACCAGGCGCGGGTGGCTTCGAAAAAGGCCATGCGATCCGCAAGATCCGGTTGGCAGCGCTGGCCGTCTTCGGCCCAGTCGACTTGTTGCGGCGACAGCAGCAGGTGCAGGTCGTAATGGCGCGTGAGCAGTTCTTTTTCCAGCCAGTTCGGGCAATCGCCGAACAGGGTCTGGCTCCAGAGGATGTTGCTGAGCAGATGGGTGTCGAGAATCAGCAGTTCGGGTTGTTTCGCGCGCGCCTGATCTTCCCATTGCAACTGGCCCCTGGCGATATCAGGGATATCCGCGAGGCAAGTGTCGCGCGGGTTGTCTTCGATGAACCGACGAACATATTCATCAACGCGCACGCCGCCGAAACGCTGCTCCAACCCTGCCGCCAGCCAACTCTTGCCGGTGGATTCCGGGCCGGTGAGAACAACGACTTTCATGTGCGCAACGCCGGATCGGCGCGCCATTCCCGCCAGCCTTGCACCGCGAGCAAGGTAAACAGCGCATACAGGCCAGCAGTCAGATAGAGGCCTTTATAGATGAACAGGCCGACAAAGATCACATCGAGGACGAACCACAACGCCCAGCATTGCAGGCGTTTTTGCGCCATCCACAGTTGCGCCACCAGACTGAAACCGGTGAGCGCGGCATCGAGCCACGGCTGTGCGGCGTCGGTCCAGTGCGCCATCGCCGCGCCCAGCAACACACTGCCGATCGCCCCAACGCCGAGGCCGAGCACCATCGAGCGTGCATCGAGGCGGGTAACCTGGCGACCGTCATGCAGCGTCCCGGCGCGGGTCCATTGCCACCAGCCGTAGATTTGCAGCGCGGCATAGATCACTTGCAGCAACATGTCCGAATACAGCTTCACCTCAAAGAAGATCCAGCTGTAGAGCAACACCATGACCAGCCCGATCGGCCAGCACCACGGATTCTGCTTGACCGTCAGCCACACGGCGATGACACCGAGGGCAGCGGCAAACAGTTCAAGCCCGGACATGGCGGATCCTTGGGGGAGTTGAGAAGGGGGCGGATTGTACTGCATTAGTCAGGTCAAAAGCCCCTCACCCTAACCCTCTCCCGGAGGGAGAGGGAACTGATCGCGTTGTTTGGTCGAGGTACGCCGACCTGGAATATCGCGTCGAACGCAGATCATGAAAAGCGCAGTGATCTGCGATCAAAAGCCCCTCACCCTAACCCTCTCCCAGAGGGAGAGGGAACTGACCGCGTTGTTTGGTCGAGGTACGCCGACCTGGAATATCGCGTCGAACGCAGATCATGAAAAGCGCA
>NZ_RCOA01000122.1:103057-109854 GCF_004307585.1 Pseudomonas sp. Sample_20
GGTCGAGGTACGCCGACCTGGAATATCGCGTCGAACGCAGATCATGAAAAGCGCAATGATCTGCTCCCTCTCCTCGGGGAGAGGGCTGGGGTGAGGGGTGGGCTCACCTCGGTGACCGGTCAGACCCGGAACTGGCGCAGCAACCCGTTGAGCTGTTCGCTCAGTTGCCCAAGCCGTAGGCTGGCCGCGCTCGACTGCTCAGCCGCCAACGCGGTGCTATGGGAAAGCCCGGCCGCCTGGGTCACGTTCTGGTTGATGTCCTCAACCACCTGCGCCTGTTGCAAGGTAGCGCTGGCAATCGACGCATTCAGACCGTTGAGATTACGCAACGCCTGGCCAATCGCATTAAGGCTCGCCCCGGCCAGTCCCGCCTGTTCGATGGTCAATTGCGAGGCCTTGCTGCTGTCGCCGATCACCTTCACCGCAGCCTCCGAATGATTCTGAAGACGCTCGATCATCGACTGAATCTCCGCCGTCGATTTCTGCGTACGCTGGGCCAGCAAGCGCACCTCATCGGCCACCACGGCAAACCCGCGACCCTGTTCTCCCGCGCGCGCCGCTTCAATCGCCGCGTTCAAGGCCAGCAGGTTGGTCTGCTCGGCAATCGAGCGAATCACTTCCAGCACGCTGCCAATCTGCGTGCTCTCCGCCGCCAGGGTGCGGATCACTTCCACCGCCTGATCGATCGTGCCGGAGAGCTTGTCGATCTGTTGCAGGCTGCCGTCAATGTTGATCTGCCCCTGTTGCGCCTGCGCTTCGGCATCACGCATTTCTGCGGCGGCGTGTTCGGCGTTTTTCGCCACGTCCTGCACGCCGTAGGTGACTTCGTTGATCGCCGTGGCCACCAATTCCATCTGCTGCGATTGCTGCTGACTGCGCTGCTGCGCCTGCGAGGCATCGTTGCCCAGCTCGCTGGAAGACTGCCCCAGAGCGCTGGCCGAGACCTGCAGATCACCAATCACTCGGCGCAGCTTGGCGGTGAAGGCATTGAAGTGATGGGCCAGTTCGGTGACTTCATCCTTGCCGTGGGTATCAAGGCTGCGGGTCAGGTCGCTTTCGCCACTGGCGATGTTGGCCATCGCATTCACGGTTTCCTGCAACGGACGGACAATGCTGCGTGCGATCAGGATCACCAGCAGCGCCATGATCAGCGCAATCGCCAGGCCGATCGCCGACGCCTTGATCATTTGTCCTTGGAATTCTGCCTGCACATCGTCGACGTAAACGCCGGAACCAATTACCCAGCCCCACGGCTCAAACAGCTTCACATACGAGGTCTTCGCAACGGGATCAGTCGCCCCCGGTTTCGGCCAGCGATAATTGACCATGCCCGCGCCTTTGGCCTTGGCGATGGCGACCATCTCGTTGAACACCGCAAAGCCGTCCGGGTCGCGGATCGCCGAAAGATTCTGGCCTTCGAGCTTGGGATTGGTCGGGTGCATGACCATCACGGGCGTGAGGTCGTTGATCCAGAAGTAGTCGCTCTGGTCGTAGCGCAGGCCACGGATCGCGGTCAGCGCCTGCTTTTGCGCGGCATCCCTGGTCAGGGTGCCGGCGGTTTCCAGGCCGTGGTAATAAGTCAGCAGGCCACTGGCGGTCTGCACCACGTGCTGGGTTTTCTGCGCCTTGGCGTGGTAGAGGTCGTCATGGATCTGCTTGAGCATCAGCACGCCCAAGGTCAGCAACATGACCACCGCCACGATCAAGATGAGCCACAAGCGTCGGCTGATCGACACACTGCGCAAGCTGTTCATAACGCTGTCACTCCGGATTCTTGTTCTTGTAATAAACGATCGCCAGCATCCAGCCACCACTGTGGGCTCGCGATTGCGCGACTTGAGCCGCCTAACGCGGGGAGCGCTATTAAGGCTTGTCTGTTAGGATTTCGGCCCCGCGCGCGAAAACCTGAATCCGGTTTTGATATTTCACGGAATTTTTACCGTTTCGTGTGGATCCTGTGCGCGCGCAATCGCTACAGCTTTTACCGGCTACGCTGGACGCAGTGAACGAAAAAATACTATCGGGGCATGCCCGCGCGCATCGCTCTCTGGGGGATTGATGGATCTTTGGACCGCCTTGCAGGCACTGATTCTAGGAGTTGTAGAAGGGCTGACGGAGTTTTTGCCCATTTCGAGTACCGGACACCAGATCATTGTCGCCGACTTGCTGAACTTCGGCGGCGAACGGGCCATGGCGTTCAATATCATCATCCAACTCGGCGCGATCCTCGCGGTGGTCTGGGAATTTCGCCGCAAGATTCTCGACGTGGTGATCGGCCTGCCGACCCAGCCGAGCGCCAGGCGTTTCACCGCCAACCTGCTGATCGCCTTTCTCCCGGCGGTGGTACTGGGGGTGATCTTTGCCGATCTGATTCACGAATACCTGTTCAACCCGATCACCGTGGCGGCGGCGCTGGTCATCGGCGGGATCATCATGTTGTGGGCCGAACAGCGCCAGCATGAAGTCCACGCCGAAACCGTCGACGAGATTCGCTGGACCGACGCGCTGAAAATCGGCTTCGCGCAATGCCTGGCGATGATTCCCGGAACCTCGCGTTCCGGCTCGACGATTATTGGCGGCTTGCTGTTCGGCCTGTCGCGTAAGACGGCCACCGAGTTTTCTTTCTTCCTCGCCATGCCAACCATGGTCGGTGCGGCGGTGTATTCGGGTTACAAATACCGCGACCTGTTCGTGCCGGCGGATTTCCCGGTATTCGCCATTGGTTTTGTCACGGCGTTCATCTTCGCCATGATTGCTGTGCGCGGCCTGCTCAAGTTCATTGGCAGCCACAGCTACGCAGCCTTTGCCTGGTACCGGATTGCCTTCGGCCTGTTCATTCTGGCGACCTGGCAGTTCGGCTGGGTGGACTGGTCGGCGGCCAAGGCATGAACGATTCCCGCACGCGCCGCCCTGAGGGGCGACCTTCAGGCGGGCGCGTTCAGCATCTGAAATTGAAGCTTGTTGTGTTGCTGATCGTCTGCGCGCTGCCGCTGTTCGGCTCGCTGTCGATGTGGCTCAGCGGCATCTCGCGGGTGCCGCTGGCGGCGTACGGGATTGTCAGTGTGCTGGCGTTCTTTCTGTACTGGGCCGACAAACGCAAGGCCCGCGCCAATGCCTGGCGCACCCCGGAAAACATCCTGCATGCGGTAGAGCTGGCGGGCGGCTGGCCGGGAGCGTTGATCGCGCAGCAGGTGTTTCGGCACAAGACGCGCAAGGTGTCGTTTCAGATTCTGTTCTGGGCGATCGTGTTGTTGCATCAGGTGTTCTGGATTGACCAGATTTTTCTCGGTTCCAACCTGTTGTCTTTGATCTAAAGAACCCACTTACCCCTGTAGGAGCTGCCGAAGGCTGCGATCTTTTGGGACGCAGAGCGTCCCCGGCTGCATTCCTTTGCTGCGCGTGGGAACGATCAAAGCACAATCAAAAGATCGCAGCCTTCGGCAGCTCCTACACGGGACCGGGTTTACAGCAACAGGCCGATTTGCGTTTTCTTAGGCAACTTGCTCACCACCAGTTGATGCGATCGCTGCAACAAACCCTGCAATTCCTCGGCACCCAGCGGGTAGGGCGGGTGCATGATGATCCACTGCGCCCGCGCCAGATACGGCGCGGGATGAATCCCCGGGCGGTCGCAATGGCCGAGAAACAGGTCCTTGTCGACCTTGAACGCCAGCGAATCACCACGTAATCCCTGCAAGGCAAACATCTTGTTGCCGGCAATCGAGAACACCCGCACGCCGCCCCATTTGTAATCTTCCCGCGCGCCGGGCAGGGCCAGACAAAACTCGGCAACCTCGGCTTCGCTCATTCTTCCTTGTTTCATAGAAATCTGTCCCCGCAGGCATTGAACGATTCGACCAGGTGATCAATCCATGCGCGCACCGCCGGCATTACCCCGCGCCGATGCGGATACACCGCTTGCAGCCAGCCGCCAGGCAATGACCATTGCGGCAGCACTTGCACCAGTGTGCCGTTACGCAATTCAGTTTCGCAGAACATCATCGGCAGCACGGTAAAACCCTGACCGGCCAGGACGCAGGCCTTGCGCACCACGAAATCATCAATGCCCAGCCGCGCTTCCATACTCAGATCGACGCTCTTGCCTTGTTGATCGAGCAGGCGCACATGCACCATGCGATCGGCTTCCAGCGCGCCGAGCACTGGCAGGGTTTTCAGGTCCTGCGGATGATTGATGGTCTTGCCTTGCATGAACGCCGGGCTGGCGATCACCACCGCCTGGGCCTGACGCAAGCGGCGGGTGACCAGCAACGGGTCTTCATCGCCGTGATCGCGCACACGCAAAGCAACATCGATGCCTTCGGTGACCAGATCGACCCGGCGGTTGAGCAGTACGACCTCCAGCTGCACCTGCGGAAACTTGCCGAGAAAGTCACTGATCACCGTCGGCAGCATTTCATGGGCAAGGCCGGTAGGGCACGACACCCGCAAGCGTCCACGCGGTTCGCTGGACATGCTCGCCACCGCTTCGTCAGCCATCTCCGCTTCCAGCAACATCGCCTGACAGTGGCGCAAATAGCGTTCACCGACGGCAGTGAGATTGAGTTGGCGGGTGGTGCGTTGCAGCAAACGTGCGCCGAGGCGTTCCTCCAGTTCGGCAATCCTTCTTGAAAGCCGTGACTTGGGAATGCCGAGCAGGCGCCCGGCGGCGGCAAATCCGCCGGCTTCAACCACTTTGGCGAAATAGTAGAGATCGTTAAGGTCCTGCATACGTGTTTCCAGTCGTTCTATCAATGGGACGAACTATCGCATTGTCGGCGACTAATCAGCTATTGGTTTGTTGCGTAGGATTGTCTCCATTCCGTCGCCGCCGGCGATTCTTTCAGGAGAACCCACATGAAACTGTTGCACATCGATTCGAGCATTCTCGGCGACAACTCGGCTTCCCGTCAGTTGAGCCGTCAAGTCGTCGACGCCTGGCAAGCTGCCGAGCCGAGCGCCGTAGTCACCTACCGCGACTTGGCCGCCGATGCGATCAGCCACTTCTCGTCGACCACGCTGGTTGCCGCCGGCACCACCGCCGAACTGCGCGACGCTGCGCAACAGCACGAAGCCGAGCTGAGCGCTTCGACCCTGGCCGAATTCATCGCGGCCGACGCCGTAGTCATTGCCGCGCCGATGTACAACTTCACCGTTCCAACCCAACTGAAAGCGTGGATCGACCGCGTTGCCGTCGCCGGCCAGACGTTCCGCTACACCGAAGCCGGCCCTGAAGGCCTGTGCGGTGGCAAGAAAGTGGTGATCGTGTCGACTTCCGGTGGCATCCACGCCGGTCAGGCCAGCGGCATCGCTCACGAAGAATATCTGAAGCTGGTACTGGGCTTCCTCGGCATCACCGATATCGAAATCGTCCGCGCTGAAGGTCTGGCCTATGGCGAAGAAGTGCGCAACAACGCCATGAGCGCTGCGCAAGCGAAGATCAGCGAGCAACTGTTCGCCGCCGCGTAAGGCTTGCGTAAAGAACAGCTGATGTTCAGGTAATCCCCCAAAAACTCTGTATTCTGGTTCCGCAAGGGCCGAATACGGAGTTTTTTGTTTCTGGCTGTTACATAATCTGGCCCGGGTTATGCAGTTTCAGCACATCCGACGATGTGGTCCAACAGGGTAGGGCATTCATGAGGCATCTTTGTGCACTGTTGCTGATTTGCCTGCTGGCCAGCCTGAATTCAGTGCAGGCCGCACCGGGGCGCCACCCTGTCTGGAGCGTCGGTTATCACGAGATGACCTTTCTCGACCCGCTCGATTTGCAACCGATGCGCGCCATCGCTTTTTACCCGTCCAGTGACCGTGAGCACATGAGCTTGCTTGAGGGCTATTCGGTCGAGGCTGGAGAAGACACCAAAGTCGCGATCGGCCGCTTTCCGATGTTGATGCTGTCCCACGGCAACACCGGTACGCCGCTGGCCCTGCATGACTTGGCCACTTCACTGGCGCGCAAAGGGTTTGTCGTGGTGGCGGTGATTCATCCCGGCGACAACTGGCGCGACCACAGCCGACTTGGCACGTTGAGTAATCTCTACGGGAGGCCAATCCAGATTTCCCAAGCGATTACCGCGACCCTCGCCGACAACATGCTGGCGCCGTTCGTCAATGCTGATCAGGTCGGTGTGATCGGTTATTCGGCCGGTGGCGAGACCGCGCTGATTCTTTCCGGGGCGCAACCGGATCTGGATCGTCTGCGCCGCTATTGCCAGGAACGCCCGGACGATCACGACGCCTGCAACACCCAGGGCGAGCTGATTGTCGATCGCGATGACTTGCAGCCGGTGGCCGATCCACGGGTTCACGCGTTATTGCTGATGGCGCCGCTGAGCCTGAAGTTCGGCCGCCACACCCTCGCCGATGTGCACGTACCGGTGCTGCTCTACAGCGGCGACGGCGACAAACTGGTGGCCTTCGATAAAAACGCTGCGGCCCTGGCGCGCAAACTGCCCACCGCGCCGGACTTCAAACTGCTGGCCGGGGCAGGGCACTTCGTGTTCATGGCGCCGTGCACCGAAGAGCAGATCCGCGCCATGCCGGCATTGTGCACCGATGCCGACGGGGTGGATCGCGAGGATATTCACCGCAACCTGATCTCCGAGGCCGGACGGTTTTTTGCTCATGCACTGGGCAGATCGACACGAGCGGGGATGCAGACGGCGGATCAATAACTCAAACACCGCATTCCCCTGTGGGAGCGAGCCTGCTCGCGAAAGCGGTGAGTCAGCCAGCTCATCTTTCTCTGACACGACGCCTTCGCGAGCAGGCTCGCTTGTATGGTAGGACTTGAAGGGAGG